>UQVG01000237.1 GCA_900544435.1 uncultured Erysipelotrichaceae bacterium
ACGATTCAAGATCCAGCAAACAAAAGTGAAATAAATCCAACTTCTGGACATGATTCGGGACATAGCTTAGTTTATGTTGGTGATGCAAATAATACAGCTCAAGGTCAAGAAAAAATCTATGCTAGAACTGATGGAAAAACAGGAAGTTATAGTTTTGTGGAATATCAAGCAGTAGATGGAACTAAACAACCTTTAGGAGTATACTTACCAAAAGGATATGATTCATCAAAAGTATATAAAACAATTTATGTTTCACATGGTGGCGGTGGAAATGAAGCTGAATGGATGGGCATTGGTGCTGTTCCAAACATCATGGATAACTTAATCGCTGAAGGTGAAGTTGCAGATGCTGTTGTTGTCACAATGGATAATACATATTTTAAATGGAATTATGATACAATCGCTCAAAATTTTAAAGAAAATATTATTCCATTTATTGAAAAAAATTACAGTGTATCAATGAACGTTAAAGATAGAGCATTATGTGGTTTATCTATGGGTTCTATGACTACATCTACAATTTTACAACAAAATACTGAATTATTTGGTGCTTATGGTTGCTTCTCAGGAGCAAATACACAAGCTACAATTAAAGATGTAGAAGAATTAAAAAATGTCAAAATTTATTTAACTGGTGGAAACGTTGATATGGCTACTAAAGCAACAACACCTGAAGGTGATGTTGGAAATCCAGGAAAAACTGTTGGTTTAGCAAAAATATTAGACGATTTAGGTGTTAAATATGAAATGGACATCAAAGATGGTGCTCATGATTGGGGTGTATGGAGATCAGCATTCACAACATTTGTTAAAGATTACTTATGGGATGAAAATGATACATTAAAACCAGCAGGAGTAACTGTTGAAAAGAACACTGAATTTAAAGATGTAAAAGATGCAGACTATCAAGCAACATTTGTTTATGAAGATACAGATGAAAGAAATGCTGTTTCTGTAAATGTTCTAGGTGGTTTCCAATTCTATAAAGAAGATGAAATTGGTGGTTATGAAGAACCTGATGATCCTCGTACTCCAGTATACAGCGCATATCAATATGAAAAAGGTATGTTCCCTACAGGTTATGTAGTTGATGGAACATTAATGAAATATGATATGACTGAAGTAAAAGATGAAACATTTGAAATTTCTCTTCCTCTTCCAGGTAACCTATACTATTATGATTATGAAGTAACTTATGATGATGGAACAACTGTAACAATTCAAGATCCATCTAATAAATCTCCTAATAATAGCTTTAACGGTCATGATGCAGGTCACAGTTTACTTTATGTTGGAGATAAAAATAATACTGCTTCAGGTCAAGAATATGTATATGCTCGTAACGATAAAAATGGAACATTAAAATATGACACATATGCAAGTCTTGATGGTACTCAACAACCTTTAGGAATTTATTTGCCTGCTGGTTATGATAGTTCAAAAGTTTACAAAACAATTTACGTATCTCATGGTGGTGGAGGTAATGAAACAGATTGGATGACAATCGGTGCATTACCAAATATCATGGATAATTTGATTGCTGACCAAGAAGTAGCTGAAGCAATCGTAGTTACAATGGATAATACATATTATAACTTTGATGCAACTAAAACCGTTGACAATTTAACTAAGAATATTATTCCATATGTTGAAAAAACATATAGCGTTTCAAAAAATTCTAAAGACCGTGCAGTTTGTGGTTTATCAGCAGGTGGTACTTTTACAGCAAATACCTTAGTAAATGCTTATAAAGAATTTGGATATTTTGGTGTATGGTCACCAAGAAATACAGTAGTAGCACCTTTAGTAGAAGATGGAACAATTGGAAAAGATGCATTAAATGAATATAAAAATAATGTTTATTATATTGGTGTTGGTAAATTAGATATATCATTAAGACAAAACCAAGAAAAATTATTATATGATACATTAACTAACGCTGGTGTAGATGCATCTATTGAATATAAAAACGGTGCTCATGACTGGTATGTATGGAGAGATTTATTTACAACATTTGCTAAAGACTACTTATGGGATGTTGAAGCAAAAGATGATAATGTAGATGATAAAAAAGATAATACACCTGGTCAAGATACTGAAGATAAAGTTAATACAAGCACATCAGATAAAAAAGATAACACTAGTGATAAAGTAAAAACTGGTGATCAAACATCTATTACTACTTATATCATGACATTATTTATTGGTTTAGCAGGTATGATGGTACTTGTTTATAAAAGAAAAAAAGAAAATCTTTAGAAATAACAATTCCTTTCCATTCTAAAGAAAATAAACGAGATTATTTTGCATAATCTCGTTTTTATTTATTCAATAAATTACCTTTTAGCTATGATAAATTTCTTCATCTAACATTTTTTCTTTTTTAGCAACAATTACCGAAGTTGCAGCATCTCCTGTAACATTTAAGGAAGTGACTAACATTTCAATCGGTCTATTAATTGCTAAAATCAATGAATAAGCAAGTAATGCTGCATCATTTGTATATCCCATACCTGTTAAAATAGTAAATAAGATGACTGCTCCTGCACCTGGTGCTGCTGGTGTCCCAATAGAAGCAATTAAAGCAAGAATAGCAATAATAGCCATTGACATAAATGTTACTTTATAACCTGAACTTACAGCAACAAACATTGCTGCAATAACTTGCATGATTGCTGTTCCATCCATATTAACTGTCATTCCTAATGGTAAAACAAATGATGCAATTTGATCATGTACTCCTAATTCTTCTACTGTTGTTTTTCTATTTAATGGTAATGTTGCTGCAGATGATGAAGTTGAAAAACCAAATAAAGCAACTTTTGCAGCTTTTTTCACAAATGGTTTTGGATTAACTCTAGCCATTGTTATTAAATAGATTGGATAAGCGATAAATAAATAAGCAAATAAAGCAATAATGACTGTTACAACATATGCTAATGCTGGTTTTAATGAATCAATTCCATAGATTGCAAATGTTCTTGTAAGTAAACAAAAGATAGCATATGGAGCAAATTTATTAATCACAAATGTTAAGAATAAACTAATAATTTTTGAAACTTCTTCAAATACTTTTTTTAATGTTTTTGTTTGTTCTTCAATTGTATTCATTGCAAGTCCAGTAACAACTGCTAAAAATACAATTGCTAATACATTCCCATTTGTTGTAAAGGCACTTACAAAATTGTTTGGAATAATTGATACAATAATATTTAATGGATTAGATCCTGTAGCTCCTTGTTGAACAGTAATCTTTCCTGCATCCACTGAATTAAACAATCCTAAATGATAGATAATTGTACTTACAATCCCTGCAAAAATTAAAGCACATATTGTTGTTGTAAAAAAAGTTAAAATTGTTTTAGAAGAAATTCTTCCTAATTTTTTAGTATCAGTAATTGTACAAATAGCAAGTGTAATAGAAACAAACACCATTGGTACAATAATTAACTGCAACGAATTAACAAATAATTGACCGATAATATAGAAAATACCGATAGCACTTGTAGCACCCTCTGCTGTAATATCTTGGAAAAAGATATTATTGATCGTTTTCCATAAATCTCCTTGTCCACTCGAATTCAAATGCTCTCTAAGTAAAATACAACCAAATCCAGCAATTAAACCACAAATCAATGCGATCAGCATTTTCTTAGCTAATTGCTTTCCACTGCTTTGTTTCATAATCGTCCTCCTAATTTTTCCCAAATTGCCAATATTATACATGATTTTTTTTTAAATACAATTCCTTTTTTTAAAAAAACATAAAAAACAGCACATTTGTGCTGTTGATCAATTATTTCATATACTCTTTTAATTTATCTGGAATAGCATCTATTAAATAATTTACAATTTCTTCTTTTAAAATAGGCATATCATTTAAAACCCATTCCACAGT
>UQVG01000238.1 GCA_900544435.1 uncultured Erysipelotrichaceae bacterium
CTTATTTAAATTATATGTGTTCAAATTTAAGTTATTATAATTCATCTAATATACCATTGTATTATGATGATTTAAAACAATTTTATGGGGTAAAATTTGAAAACTATGTTACAAATTTTATAAACGAAATACGACGTTTTTATAGCGATTATGAAATAGGTTTAATGTTTAAACGAAAGAATGAAGCAAAATATTTAATTTATGTTTTACTTCAAAAATTTGATTTGGAACTCTTTGAGCCAACAAAAGAGATGATTAGAGAGTATAGTTTAGAAATGTATTTAATGTTTTATGTAGAATATATAAAAGAGTATATAAGACAGGGAACTAGAAATTATTATCTAAAAGATCATATTTATGAATTATTTCTTGATTTAGATAGAATGTCAAAAATAGAGTTTGTTGATATGATTAAGAAAGAATTTCCTAGAAGAAAGAAAATACATGAAATATTAGATGAATGTTTAGAAGAAGGTGATGAAATTGAAATTCAATATTAATTTAGATGTTGTAAAAAGTAAAAATAACTTAGAGATTGCTAGAAAATATCATCATTATGATAATGTTGAAAGTATGCACATTACAATAAATGATGATACATATCATATAGATGCAGTGGTTTCAGTTTTTAATCATCCACAAAAATGTTCATTAGATATTAAAGATAATCAAGTGGTTTCTTATACTTGTTCATGTCCTTTTAATGATGAGGAGTCAATGTGTGGTCATTTAGGGGCTGTTATTATGAAACTTAATGAATTAGAAATCAATGATTTTCCTTTTGATTATCAAAGTGAAAAATTAGAAAAGATGAAAGAGATTGAAAAAGAAAATCAAAGACAAAGAAGAAAAGCACAACTTAGACAATTGGCACAAACATCCTCACGTCTCATTGATCTTAGTAAAAGTCAATATCAAACAGATTTACAACTTTCTATTAATAATGAACAATATGATTTAACACCTACTATCTACCTTAATGAAAATGAAATCAACGTAGAGTATAAAATAGGAAATGAAAAGAAATATGTATTAAAAAATATTACAGATTTCATCGAACGTATCAATAATCAAGAAAACTATAAGTATGGTAAAGCATTAGAATTTGTTCACAGTGAAAAGAATTTTACTGAAAATGCTTTAAAACAAATTAGTTTAATGAAAAAAGCAATTGAATTACGTAATCAAGATATAGAAGAATATCGTTATTATTATGAACCAATCAAAAGAAATATGATAATAGATACACGTGTATTTGATGAATTTTATGATGCTAATAAGGATGATAGTTCTTTTAGTGAATTAGAATCTAAGATGGATATGCATATTATAAAAGAAGAAGATTATTATGTTGTTAAAGTAGGTACTGACAAGCCTGTCTATGTTGGAAGTAAGCATGGTTATTGTTATGGTATGAATAATGGAAAGTTTTATATGGAACGTATAACTTTTGATGAGGAAGGCACTGTTTCTCGTTTTTTAAACGGTATTATGGATAGTGATGGACAATTGGTTATCTTAGAGGAACAATATCATGATTTTTATAAGTATGTCTTATTACCAATTCTTTCGTATTTTGAAGTATTTGATCAAAGTCAAGAAGAAATACCAACTTATGATGAAATTAAAATCTATGGAGATATTGATGATCATCAAACAATTTATTTCCAACCAGTTTATGTTGATGAAAATCAAAATAGAGTCTATGGATTTAATGATCAGTTGATGACAACTTATCAACAAGATTTGGTAGAAAAATATATCGAACGTTATGCTTCATCAATTGACATGCAAAAACATCGTGCGTATTTTGATACGAATAGTCAAACAACGTATGAATTTATTTTTGAAGGTTTAGATTATTTAAAACAATATGGGGATGTTTATGTATCTGAAGCATTAAAAAGAATAGGAAAGAAGATTTCTTATAATTTACGTGTAGGCGTTAGTATTGAACATGATCTTTTAAAATTTGATATTTCATCTCATGAAATACCAAAGAAAGAACTACAAGAGGTTTTAAATCAATATCGTCGTAAAAAGAAATTCTATCGTTTAAAAAATGGGGAACTTCTTTATTTAGATTCACCTGATTTAGAAGAATTAAGTCAATTTATGGATGATTATCATATTGATGTCAAAGACATTGATGATGGTGAATTTTCTATGAATAAACAAAGAATGTTGGCTATTGATGAAGAAAATGATTTTGAATATGTTGAACTAGATAGAGAAGAATCTTTTATTGAAACATTGGATCGTTTTAAATCAGCTACTCAAAAAGAATATCCTCTTTCTAGAGATTATGAAAATATTTTAAGAGATTATCAAAAAGAAGGATATGTATGGCTTCATACTTTAAAAGATTATGGGTTTAATGGCATACTTGCTGATGATATGGGACTAGGAAAGACATTACAAATTATTACTTTATTAGATTCATTAGAAACAAAAAGACCAAGTTTGGTTGTCTGCCCTTCTTCACTTATTTATAACTGGGAAGATGAAGTCCATAAATTTTCTAAGAAATTACCAGTTACCTGTATTACAGGAAATATACAAATAAGAAGTGAATTAATTAAAAAAATTAAACAAGGATTATATGTAACTTCTTATGATTATATGCGAAGAGATTTTGAATTATACCAAGGGATAGAATTTGAATATGTGATTTTGGATGAAGCACAATATATTAAAAATCAAAAGACTAAAAATGCTCAATCAGTTAAAACATTAAAAGCTAGACATAAATTGGCTTTAACGGGTACACCGATTGAAAATAGTTTAGCAGAGTTATGGTCAATCTTTGATTTCTTGATGCCACAATATTTATTTAATTATCACTATTTCCAAAAACAATATGAAAATGACATTGTTAAAAATAATGATGAAGAAAAAACAAAACAACTAAAAAAACTAGTCACACCATTTATTTTAAGAAGAAATAAAAAAGAAGTTTTAAAAGAATTACCTGATAAAATAGAACAAAATATCATTCTTCCATTTAATGATGAAGAAGAAAAAATTTATGTAGCTAATCTTGCTAAGGTCAATGAAGAATTACAACAACTTTATGACATTGAAGGTTCAGATAAGATGCAAATTTTAAAAATGCTTACAAGACTAAGACAACTTTGTCTTGAACCACGCCTTGTATATGATAATATTGATCAACCTTCTTCTAAATTAAAAGCTTGTATGGAACTTATTAAAACAATGCAAGAAAATAAACAAAAAGTTTTGTTATTTTCATCATTTACATCTGTATTAAATTTAATTGCTGAAGAATGTCAAAAAGCAGGAATTACGTATTATATGCTTACAGGAAGCACCAATAAAGAAGATAGAAGAGAGCTTGTTTCAAGATTCCAAAAAGATGATACAACACTTTTCTTAATTTCTCTTAAAGCAGGGGGAACTGGTTTGAATTTAACATCTGCTGAAGCAGTTATTCATTTTGACCCATGGTGGAATGTCTCTGCGCAAAATCAAGCAACAGACCGTGCTTATCGTATTGGTCAAGAAAACAATGTTCAAGTCTTTAATCTTGTGATGAAAGATAGTGTTGAAGAAAAAATCATTGAACTACAAAAACGTAAAAAAGAACTCGCTGATATGTTTGTTGAAAACAATAGTGGTGGTTTATCACAAATGTCAAAAGAAGATATTTTAAGTTTATTTACAATGTAAAAGACGGGGGAACCCGTCTTTTATACTTCGTTTACTTTTACATGAATTTCCATCTTTTGATGACATTGACCGTTGGAATTAAATAATCCTTTATCTAAAATACAATCATTAAAATCTCTTCCATGAGAAAGTTTAATATATTTTTCATCTGCTTCACAATTATTTGTAGGATCTAAATGAATAAAATGATCTTTTACATAGG
>UQVG01000239.1 GCA_900544435.1 uncultured Erysipelotrichaceae bacterium
TATAAAAAAAGATATCATGATTCATGATACCTCTATTATTATTGATTTATATATTTTTGAATCATCTCTAATTCTTCAATATAGATACAATGATTGATTTTATTTTCTTTAACTGCTTGATAACATGTTTCAAAATCTAACCATTTCACTTCACTTACTTCATGATCTACAAAAGTAAAATCTTTTTCTTCTAAATCTTTCCACAAAATAAATATTTTACTTATTTGATTATCTTTAAATAATCGCCCATGAAAAACTTCTTCAAAATGAAATCTTCTATTTCCACAATCAATCAATTCACTTTCACTTACAACAATTCCTAATTCTTCTTTCAATTCTCTAACTGCAGATTTTAAATAACCATCTCCCGCCGGAATATGCCCAGCACTTGAAATATCATAACATCCAGGAAATGAATCCTTTTGATCACTTCTTTTTTGTAAAAGAATTTGTATACGATCCTCTTTTTTCCTTAAAATCCAAACATGTGCTGTACGATGTAAAATTCCCTTTTGATGCGCTATTTCTCTTTCTATTGTCTTTCCTGTTGGATTTCCTAATTCATCGCATATATCTAAAATTTCCATTCTATCATCTCCACTAAAATCATATTATCATCTTTCTTTACATTATAAAACGAGATGTTTAAAATAGATACGAAAAGAGGTAGAATAAATGAATAAATGTTGGTGCGGAAGTGGCTTAGACTATGAAGTCTGTCACCGTGAATTTGACAAAAAAATTAATTATTACAAAAAAAGAGGGGTCATGACACCTCCAAGATCAATGATTAAAAATCAACAACAAATAGAAGGTATTAAAAAAGCAGCTATTGTTAATAATGGTTTATTGGATCATATTGAAAAAAATATAAAAATTGGAATGTCAACTGAAGATATCGATGTTCTTACAAGAGAATATTTAAAAGAACACAACGCTCATTCTGCTGACTTAAACTATGAAGGTTATCCTAAAAGTATTTGTACATCTATTAATGATGTTGTATGTCATGGAATTCCTTCTCCTAATGTTATTTTAAAAGATGGTGATATTATCAACGTCGATGCAACAAGTGAATTAAATGGTTACTATGCCGATGCTTCTCGTATGTTTATGATGGGAAATGTTTCTGATGAAGCAAAAAAACTTGTTAAAATCACAAAAGAAGCGATGTACGAAGGAATGAAAGCTATTAAACCATGGAAAAGTCATATTGGAGATATTGGTAAAGCTATTCAAAGATATGCACATATTAATGGTTATAGTGTCGTTGAAGAATTCTGTGGACATGGAATTGGAATGACAATGCACGAAGATCCTTATGTCTTCCATTTTAAAACAAAAGAAGATACTGTTTTAATTGTCCCTGGTATGGTCTTTACTATCGAACCAATGCTTAATCAAGGAACAAGACATGTTCATTTAAATTATAATGATGATTGGACAGTTTACACAGATGATGGAAAACTTTCTGCACAATGGGAACATACATTCCTTGTTACTGAAGATGGTGTAGAAATCATTTCAAAATAAGAGTCAGATTTTCTGACTTTTTATTTTGTCAAATTTTCAATAACTAAATAATCATTAAATCATAAATAATGCATGACAATACCATATCCATTTCCATTAAAACGAATCTTATACTCTTGTTGTAACTTTCTCACAATAACAATCATAACATACTCTTTATTTTCAAACATTTCGATAGATTCTTTATCAATAGAATTCATATCTAATCTAAATGTTGACAAACTGTTTTATACTGTTATATACTGTTTATAGATGAAGGAGGAATTATATGCGCATTATTATCAATCACTCATCCATGATCCCTATTTATGAACAAATTGTCGATCAAATAAAAAAACAAATCAATGACCACACTTTACAAGAAAATGATCCTTTACCTTCTGTTCGTTCTCTATCTAAAGAACTCAAAATAAGTGCTCTCACAGTCAAAAAAGCCTATGATTTTTTAGAAACTGAAGGTCTTACTAAAACAATTCACGGAAAAGGAACTTTTGTTTTAGCCGTTAATCAAGAAACACTTTTAGAAGAAGCTAGAAAAGAAATTGAATCCTATCTAGAAAAAGCATTGCAAAAAGGAAAACAAGCAGGTGTGAGTTATGAAGAAATCAAAGAAATACTAACAGTATTAATGGAGGAATAATATGTTAAAAGTTCAACATGTTCAAAAATCATATCCACATTTTCATTTAAATTGCTCATTTGAAATAAAACCAGGGACAATTACTGGGATTATTGGAAAAAATGGAGCTGGTAAAACGACTTTATTTAAAGCTATTTTAGATCTTATTCACATTGATAAAGGAAATATTACTATTTTAAACGAAAACAACCAAACAGTTGATAAAAACAAAATTGGCTGTAGTCTTGCTAATACGTCCTTATGTGAATATCTCACATTAAAAGATCTTATAAAACTTTTAGAAAACACTTATACTCATTTTGATTTAGATTATTTCATTCAAAAATGTAAACAATATCAATTTCCTTTAGATAAAAAAATCAATGATTTTTCTACTGGGATGAAAGCTAAATTAAATGTTCTTATTGCTTTATCTCATCAAGCATCTTTTCTTATTTTAGATGAACCTACTAATGGATTGGATATTATTGCTAGAGAAGAAATTATTGATTTAATTAGAGAATTTATGGAAGAAGATGAAAGTCATAGTGTTTTAATTAGTTCACATATTTCTTCTGACTTAGAAAATTTATGTGATGATATTTATATAATTGATCAAGGTCAGTTTATTTTTCATGAATTCACAGATTGTTTACTTGATCAATATGGTTTATTAAAGTTAACAGATGAACAATTTCAACAAGTTGATTCTTCTTATTTTTTAAAAACAAGAAAGGAAACTTATGGTTGGGATGTTCTTACAAATCAAAGACAATTTTATTTAGAAAATTATCCAGATATTATTGTTGAAAAAAATAATTTTGATACTTTATTTTCTATGATGTTAAGAGGTGAGTAAAATGAAAGGTTTATTAATGAAAGATTTTTCATATTTAAAAGAAAGTAAATTTTTATTTCTGTTTTTAATTTTATTTGGTTTTGGATTTTCTTACTTTTATGATAATCCTACCTTTGTATTAGGTTATTTCAGTATTTTCCCAGGTGTTTTATTAATGAGTACAATTAGTTATGATAGTTTTAATCATGGCTTTACAACATTATTTACGCTACCTATTAGTAAAGGAACATATCTTAAACAAAAATATTATTTAGGTGGTATGCTTGGCATTCTTTTTATCTTAGTAGCAATAGGTATTTCTAGTTTAAGTTATTATCGAATTCAACAATCATTTCATTTTATAAATAGTGATTTTCTACAAGGTTGTTTATTAACATTAATGTTTTCTTATTTAATAATTGCTATTATTACACCCGTAGGTATTTATTTTGAAGCACAAAAAAGTCAACTTGCAATGATTATTGTTTTTGGAGGTATTTTCTTATTTATAGCAATGATTTATTTTCTAACAAAATTCATTGGTTTTGATATTGAAACAATCATTGATTCTTTTTTAGAAAATCATTTATCACTTGTTACTACATTTACAATCTTATTTACATTAATATTTAATATCATCTCTTATCAAATAAGTTTAAAACTTTTAAATAAAAAAGAATATTAAAAAACGCCTCAAACAGGCGTTTTTTATTATAAATCACAAATTCCTTTACCTTCACCATAAACATCATACCAGTCACTATTAAAATCATTCACTGCTTTTTCAATACTTGGATTCGCAAAGATTTGTTTTAATACTTCTACTGGTGCTGTAATCGCTTGGCTTCCATAATTGAAGGCATCTCTTACTTGTTGTACTCCTTTAAAGCTGGCTGCTA
>UQVG01000240.1 GCA_900544435.1 uncultured Erysipelotrichaceae bacterium
GATTATAAAATCAAAAATGTAAAAAAAGTAACAAACACTAAAAAAAAGATAGTATTTATTTCACAAATGTCTAATTTGTGGATTAATGTAGATGATTTATATAATCAATTATCTAATGATGATCAATTTGAAACATATATCTTAATGGTTCCAGAGTTTGATTATTCAAAAAAGGAATTTGATATCCAAACAATGAATACAAAGATTTATGATTTTCATAAAAATCATAATCATCAAAATACAATTAAAGCTTTTGATCAAGGAAAATGGTTTGACTTAAAAAAAATTAATCCGTACTATGTTTTTTATGAAAGACCGTATAGCTCTTACTTACCAATGGAATATAAAATATCTACAGTTTCAAAATATGCAAAAACATGTTATTTACCTTATGGATATGAAATGATGAACTATATTTTTGATACTTCACTTAATGTGGATTTCTTTAGATATTTGCATATCTTTTTTGCGGATAGTTATGTTACAGAATCTTTTAATAAAAAAAGAGCACCTTTATCTCATCGATTAGGATTAAGAAAAACGATACTAACAGGACATCCTATATTTAATGCTTTTAATAAAGTACAAAGTGAAGATAATTTGTTTTGGAATAATGATGATCAACATTTCAAGATTATATGGGCACCTAGATGGACAATAGATACACAATTAGGAGGAAGTAATTTTTTAACTTACAAAGATAAAATAGTTGATTATGTTGAACAAGACAAGAACAGAAGTCTTGTTTTTAGACCACATCCACTTACATTTAAAAATTTTATATCTTTAGGTTTGATTACATCCGATGAAGTAGATGAATATTTAAGTAAGTTCCAAAATAATGAACAGTTATATTATGATCAAACATCAGAGTATTTTACAACATTTTGGCATTCAGATGTTTTTGTAGGAGATATTTCGTCAATTATACCTTGTTATTTTTTAACGGGTAAACCTATTATTTATTGTCATACTGATGCTGTGGATGATAATGATATTATGAAAAAAATATTTAGTGTATCTTATAATGCTTATAGTTTTGAAGATGTAGAAAAAATTCTTTTAGACTTACAAAATGGAATAGATCCATTAAAAGAAAAAAGATTAAAGTTAAAAGATGAATTATTTGAAGATAAATATGTAAAATATGTAACTCAAAATATAATTAAAGTTTTAAAAGATAATTAAGAAAGGGAAAATACATGAATATAGAAGCAACAATCATTGTAATGGTCTATAAAAATTTAAATCAAGTAATCCAAACATTAGATTCAATAAAAAAGCAAACATATTCAAATTATGAAGTTATTGTAAGTGATGATGGTTCACCTAATTATACGCAAGAAGACTTTGATAAAATCACTGAACAGTATAAAAATGAATTTACGTACTTTAAACTTATAAATAACGGAATTAATAGGGGAACTGTCAAACATTTTAATAGTTTGATTAAACAGGCAAAAGGAACAATCATTTGTCCTTTATCAAGTGGAGATCAATTTTATAATGAAAATTCTCTACAAGAAATTATGAATGTTTTTGATCAAGAAGATAAACTTATATATACTTCAAAAAGAATGATCAAAAAAGAAAATAGTATAGAATATTATCCAAGTTTATATCAGGTTTCTTTATTAGATCAATCAAATCATTTTTTTGAATATATTATGAAATATGGTAATTTTGTATCAGGAGCCTCTACTTATTATAAAAAAGATATTTTTGATAAATATGGTTTTTTTGATGAAAAATATAGATTATTAGAAGATTATCCATTTTATGCAAAATTAGCATTAAACAATGAAAAAATTGGATATCTTGATTATCCCACAATTCAATATGAATTAGGTGGTATTTCTACAGCAAGTAATAGAAATCCTTTATTAGATCAAGATTATGTAACTTTATTTAAAGATGTTTTATCTCAAAAAGATATACATTTATCATATACGGCAAAAAGAGCTTTGAAATATAGAATAGACAAGATTACAAAAAAATATAATTCTTTTGTGATTCAATTACTCTATATTGATGTTGTTATAATGCTAGGTTTAAATAAAATAGGAATTATTAAAGGCTAAAGGAAATGTGGTATTTTAATTTTTAGGTATCATCATAGAATAAAAACTATAGACTATTTTATAGCTATACTTGGAGTCTTTGCTTTTTATTTATTAGTTATATTATTTAGAAATTTTTTTGATGATAAAATGAATACAAGGGAGGTTTTAGCAATGAAAGGTTATTTGAAGAAAGGAATAGCATGTTTCATTTTTCTATTTTCAATTTCAATGAGTCTATCATTTGTTTCGGCATTAGAGGGAAATGATGAAGTAAAGATGGATGATGTTGTTGAAGTAAAAAATGGACTTTATAAAGAAAACGGGAAAGTTTATTTTTATGAAAATGATGTAGCAATTACAGGTATTGTTAATGATAATGGAACTTTTTACTATGTAAATGCAGATGGAAATGTTAAAACAGGATGGGTAAATGATCAAAATCACTGGTATTTTGTAAATAATGATGCTACCTGTAAACAAGGATGGTATAAATATTACGGTAAATGGTATTATCTAGATGCTAATGATGAAACATATCCATCATCAGCAGTAACAAATCAAGCAAAAGAAATTAATGGAATTAAATATCATTTTGATGAAAATGGTGCTATTAAAACAGGTTGGATAAATGATGATGATCATTGGTATTTCTATGATGAAAATGCAAGTTTAGTAAGTGGATGGTATAAATACTATGGTAAATGGTATTATTTAGATGCTAATGATGAAGCATATCCATATGCTGCTATTACTAATCAAGTAAGAGAAATCAATGGTGTTAAATATACTTTTGATGAAAATGGTGCTATTAAAACAGGCTGGATGTTAAATGGTAATGATTGGCATTACTATGATGAAAATGGAAATAAATGCACAGGTTGGGTTTATGTTAAAAATCAATGGTATTTATTAAATAATGATGGTGTTATGCAAACTGGATGGCAAAGAGTTTCTGGTAAATGGTATTATTTAGATGAATCAGGTCAAGGGTATATGTACACGGGTTGGCTTGATTTGAATGGTCAATGGTATTACCTAAATGCGGATGGTAGTATGTTAACAGGCTGGATAAATGTTAAAGGAACTTGGTATTATATGGATGCAAGTGGGGCAATGTGCACAGGTTGGAAGCAAATTGCTGGAACTTGGTATTATTTACATTCAGGTGGAAATATGGCCATTGGATGGTTGAAAGATAACAATCAATGGTATTATTTAGATTCATCTGGAGCAATGTTACATGATACGTATTTTGAAGCATTTTATTTTACTTCTAGTGGTGCTTTAAGAAGCGATAGTGTTTATGATTCAATGACAAGTAAAGCAAGAGGATATAGTAGTGCTACTAATTATTTGATTTTAGTTGATACAGCTAATTGTCGAGTAGCTATTTATCAAGGTTCTGTAAATAATTGGAACAATATTCATTATTATAGTTGTGCCCCAGGTAAAGCTTCAACACCTACAGTTAAAGGTGAATTTACAGTTGGAATAAGAGGATATTATTTTGACTCAGGATCATCTAGATGTTTCTGGTATACACAATTTAAAGGAAACTATTTATTCCATAGTACTCTTTATAATAAAGATGGTACAATTCAAGATAATAGAACAGGAATTCCATTATCACATGGTTGTGTAAGACTTGAAATACAATATGCTAAATGGATTTATGATAATATTCCTTCAGGAACAAAAGTAGTAGTATATTAATGTGAATTTGATGGAGCTGTAACGAAATAAATTTTTAGAAGTTTAACTTTCGTTGTTAAGCTTCTTT
>UQVG01000241.1 GCA_900544435.1 uncultured Erysipelotrichaceae bacterium
TAAATATATCTTAGTAATAAAATACTTGCGTGATAATAAATAATCATTTATACTGTATAACAAATTCATGGAATATAAGGGGGAATTGACATGATTGATACAGGGGACACAGGATTCATGATGATTTGTAGTGCACTTGTACTCTTGATGACACCAGGTCTTGCATTTTTCTATGGTGGGATGGTGCGAAGAAAAAATGTTGTCAATACCATGATGACATCTATTTTTGTGATTGGTATTGCAACAGTTATGTGGATTTTATTTGGCTATTCACTTGCTTTTGGGACAGATCATTTCGGTGTTATTGGTGATTTAAGTCATTTAGGATTTGTTGGTCTTACTGGTAAAGTTGGGAAATATGCTTCAACAATACCAGATTTAGGTTTTGCAATGTTTCAAATGATGTTTGCAATCATTACACCAGCTTTAATTACAGGGGCAGTTGCTGGAAGAATGAAATTTAAAGCTTTATTTTTATTTATTATTTTTTGGTCTACGCTTGTTTATTATCCAATGGCACATATGGTGTGGGGAATTGGGGGATTTCTTGCTAAAATAGGTTCTGTTGATTTCGCTGGAGGAAATGTTGTTCATATTTCTTCAGGAGTAAGCGCACTTGTTTTGTGTTTAGTTTTAGGAAAGAGAAAGGATTATGGGAAAGCCAATTATCGTATCCATAATATTCCTTTTGTTGTTTTAGGTGCAAGTTTACTTTTATTTGGATGGTTTGGCTTTAATGCCGGAAGTGCTTTAAAAGCGGATGGTCTTGCCATTCATGCTTTTGCGACAACAGCTATTTCTGCAGCATCTGGTATGCTTTCTTGGATGCTTATGGATATTCTTATGGCTGAAAAGCCAACACTTGTAGGGTGTGTGACAGGGCTTGTTGTAGGACTTGTTGCTATTACGCCAGGAGCAGGTTTTGTACCTGTTTGGGCTTCATTGATCATTGGTTTTGTAGGAAGCCCAATTTGCTATTTTATGATTTCTAAAGTTAAACAAAAATTTGGTTATGATGATGCTTTAGATGCTTTTGGTTGTCATGGTATTGGTGGTGTTTGGGGAGGACTTGCGACAGGTTTGTTTACCCAAACTTCTATTAATTCAGTAGCTAAGTGGAATGGCTTATTCTTTGGTGATACGCACCAATTTATTGTACAAGTCATCAGTATTTTAGTAACGATTGTTGTAGCTGTTGTAGGAACACTTATTTGTATTGGACTTGTTCGTTTGTTTATACCTTTAAGAGTTGAAAAACGTGATGAACAAGTAGGTTTAGATTTATCTGAACACAATGAAACAGCTTATCCATCATTTAATGGTTTAGATTAGGAGGAATGGAAAGTGATTAAAATAGAAGCGATTGTACGTGAAGAAAAATTAGAAGATGTTAAAGAAGCACTTTCAGAAATTGAAGTTCATGGAATTACAATTTATCAGGTGATGGGCTGTGGTAAACAAAAAGGATATCTTGAAATTGTTCGAGGACAAGAAGTTGAAATTAATATGCTTCCTAAAATTAAATTTGAAATTGTTGTAAGTGATGAAAATTGGGAAAAGAAGACAATTGAAGCTATTCAAAAAGCAGCTTATACAGGACATCCTGGAGATGGTAAGATCATCAGCTATGATTTAAAAAGTGCTCTTCGTATTCGTACAGGGGAAACAGGAAAAGAAGCAATCAATTAAGAAAAATAGAGTTCAAATTGAATTGAACTCTATTTTAATTTTCTATCATAATTTGCAAATGAATGACTTGCTAAAAATTCATCAGCTTCTTTTATAAGTTGATTTAACTTTTCATCTTCTACTTCTAAGCTTGAATCTTTTAATAACAAATGATTTTTAGCTTTTTCAATTGAGTAATAATTAAGTTCGGCCGCAAATCCTGGATTAGGTTGAATCATGCAACTGTTATAAGTTTCTAAAAGAGAGGCTAAAGAAATACCATGAGGTTTAACATCTTTATATTTATTAAAATCAATATTTCCTAAAGGTCCACCTTGTTTATAAGCAACTGTTAATTTTTCAATAAGCTCTTTTTCTTCAGTTGATAAAGGTTGAAAATCTTTCATACAGTCAATATTTTGTTTAACTTGTGTTAAATTAGACATTCCTGATAAAATAGCAAGAACCCCATCTAATTCTCCACAAAAACGTAAGGCAAGAGAAGCATCTGCTGTTAAGTTACTATTTTTTGGCGGATTGGCAAGCATACCACCTTTAACAGGTTCCATAATAATTACTTGTTTTTGATGTTTTCTAATAACTTCAAAACATGCTTTTGCTTGAATAAATGCACTATTCCAATCATAGTAATTTAAAGCAATTTGAACAGCTTCAATTTCTGGATGTTCGCTTAAAATTAAATCAAGAACATCAGCACTATCATGGAAAGAAATAGCGATATGTTTAATTTTTCCTGCCTTTTTCCATTCTTGCATATGTTCAAACATTTTACAACTTTTAACAACACTGTTGTAATGATGAATATTCATATTGTGCAATAAGAAATAATCAAAGTATTCAACACCACAATTTTCTAATTGTTGATTAAAAATTTGGACAACTTCTTCTTCCTTTTGAATAGAAAAAACAGGAAGTTTAGAAGCCAGCATATAACGATCACGAGGATGACGTTCAACTAAACATTTTTTTATAGCGTTTTCGCTATGTCCATTATGATAAACAAAACTTGTGTCAAAATAGTTGAATCCAGCATCTAAAAAAGTATCAACCATTTGTTTTACTTGATCAAAATCAATATTTGTTGGATCTTCTGAAAGCTGAGGTAATCTCATCCAACCAAAACCTAAATTCTTTTTCATTGAAATCCTTCCTTTCTATGACTTTTCAAATTAATTATAAATTATTCTCTATTGATTAGAATAACCATCTAGGATACAATGTATTTACTAAAAGTAAATACTGAAAGGAGAAAAACCATGTATAATCCTCTTTTAAAAACCTTTGTCTATGTAGTGGAATTTGGAAGTTTTTCTAAAGCAGCACAAAAGATGTATATTACACCAGCAAGTGTCATGAAACAAATAAACGCTTTAGAAGAACATCTACAAATAAAATTAGTGAATCGTACCCATCGAGGAATTAAACTGACAATGCAAGGTGAAAAAGTTTATGAAGAAGCTAAAAAACTTATCAAGAATTCAGATAATTTTTTAAATAAAATTCAAGATAAAACATCTTCTATTATTCGTATTGGTTCTTCATTTTTAAATCCAGCAAAAGAATTTATTGACTTATGGCATAGTATACCAACCTTGGCACAACATTATAAATTACGTGTTGTTCCTTATGAAGATGATCATGATAAAATCATGGAAGTATATCAATCGTTAGGAATAAAATTTGATTTTTTAATTGGTGCCTTTAACTCAAGTCAAATTTTATCTTTTGCTTCTTGTAAACAATTAGGAACTTATGATGTTTGTGTAGCACTTCCTAGAAGTCATCCACTTGCAAAAAAGAAGCAACTAGCAATTACGGATTTATATAATGAAAAACTTTTATGTGTCAGCAGTGGAGATTGTTTAAATATTGATGATTTTAGAAAAGATACGCAAACGTTTTATCCACAAATTATTTTAGAAGATGTTGGATATTTTTATGATATGGATACATTTAATCGTTGTGAAGAAGAAGGATGTCTTTTATTAACACTAGATGCTTGGGATAATATCCATCCTTCGTTAATTACTTTACCTGTAGATTGGAATTATAAAATGCCGTATGGTTTACTTTATCAAAAAAATCCTTCAAAACAAGTAGAAGAATGTTTGAAAGAAATTGATAGTATTATACAAAATAA
>UQVG01000242.1 GCA_900544435.1 uncultured Erysipelotrichaceae bacterium
TAGCAGCCAGCTTTAAAGGAGTACAACAAGTAAGAGATGCCTTCAATTATGGAAGTCAAGCAATCACAGCGCCAGTAGAAGTCTTAAAACAAATCTTTGCGAATCCAAGTATTGAAAAAGCAGTGAATGATTTCAATAGTGATTGGTATGATGTTTATGGAGAAGGTAAAGGTATTTGTGATTTATAATAAAAGAAATGCTCATGTTTATTTGAACAGAGCATTTTTTAATATTCTTTTTTGTTTAAAAGTTTTAAACTAATGTGATAAGAAATTATATTACAGATGAATGTGAATATAACAGTTGCAAGTGTTACCATAGATAAATGATTTTCTATAAGTGAATCAATAATTGTTTCTAAATCAAAACCTATGAATTTTGTTAGAAAATAAATTAGAGCTACAAATAAGAAGATACCACCAAAAACAATGATCATTGCAAGTTGACTTCTTTGAGCTTCAAAGTAGACTCCTACGGGAGTTATGATCGCAATCACAAAATAAGAAAACATAAGTGTGAGTAGGCAACCTTGTAGAAAATCACTATTTAGAAAATGAAATGATTGTTGAATACGATAGTAACCTATACTTGAAATACAAATCGCAAAGAATAGAAAAAGTAATCCTAATAAAATACCTAAGCTATATTTTTGTTTAAGATAATCTTCTTTTTTTATAGGCAAAGTAAATAAAGATGTAAAGCCATGATTGATACTATCATAACTAATTGTACTCATTAAAATGATACCTGGGAATACACTGAAATAACCTAAAACAAAGGTGGGTTTCTTATAGAAATAAGAAGAGCCAAAACCAAATAAAACAAGAAAGAGAAAGAGTAATTTGCTTTCTTTGATATATGAAAAATCTTTAATAAATAGTCCTTTCATTTTATTCACCCCTTAACATCATAGAAAATAAAGTATCAAAATTATTCTTTTCAATAATAATTTCTGGATAGTTTTCTTGATAGAATTGTTTTTGATTCGTTAAAGCAGTATAACCATAATTTTCTTTTCTCGTCTTTATAAAGTAATTATGATCTACTTGATTAAATTGTTCTTCTGTTAATTTTAATAAACCATATTGATCTAATAAACAATCCGTTGTTTCATGAAATATAAACTTTCCATTATCAATCATATAAATATCATCACATAGACCTTCTAAATCAGAAGAAATATGAGAACTGATTAAAACTGAACGGTTTTCATCTTCTTCCATAAATTCTCGAATTAAGTCAATAATTTCTTCTCGAGCAAGAATATCTAAACCATTTGTTGGTTCGTCGAGAATAAGAAATGAGGCATGATGTGATAAGGCAATTAAAACATTGAGTTTTGCTTTCATACCGGTAGAGAATTCATTGATTTTTTTATCTAAAGGAAATTGATATTGTTTACATTTTTGTAGAAAGTAATCTAAATCAAAATCTTTATAGGTGTTATTTAAAAGATTCATTAAATCTTTCAATTTAAGATATTCACATAAAGAAATATTAGCTAGTGTACAACCAATTTTATTTTTATCAACATTTTTATTATCTTTATCTAAAAGTGTAATATCACCAGAATCGATATGAATGAGATTTAAAATGGCTTTAAAAAGTGTAGTTTTTCCTGAACCATTTTTTCCTATTATTCCCGTAATGGATCCGGGTTTTATTTCTAATGAACAATCTAAATGAAAATGTGAATAAGATTTTTGAACATGATTAACCTTTAACATATTACTCCTCCATTAATAGTTCTAGCATTTCTTTAATTTCTTCATAACTCACATCAGCTTGTTTTCCTTTTTGGATAGCTTTTTCTAGATGGTTTTCAATCTCTTTACGTGCTTCTTCTAAAAGGGTTTCTTCATTAACAGCAAGAATAAAAGTTCCTTTACCATGAATTGTTTTAGTAAGACCTTCGCTTTCTAAAAAGTCATAGGCTTTTTTTACGGTAAGAGCACTGATTTGTAATTCTTTAGCAAGGCTTCTTACAGAAGGTAAAGCATCATTTTCTTTTAAAGTGTGGTTATTGATTTGTTTCTTTATCTGATCGACAATTTGTTCATAAATTGGAATCATAGATGAGTGATTAATAATTATGCGCATATAAGTCCTCCTTCATCTACAAACAGTATATAACAGTATAAAACAGTTTGTCAACTGTTTGGCCAATCCAGCCAATGAAATAGTGAGAGAACAATGATAAAATAAGGCAGAAGAAAGATGAAGGTGATGAGTAATCATATTGGAATGAATGAGGCTGTAGAAACAGCAGTTACCATGTTTGAAAAATCTGAGATAAGCGTAAATGCTTGCAAGAAAATTATTAATACATGCCTTGATAGTTCGTGTAGATGTGATGGGAATAAATATGAAACTATAGAGTATCTTTATGAAGATCATTGTGGAAATTGTCTGAAGAAAAGGAAGATCAAGTTGCGCTTGGGCGTTGGGAAATTCCTGGTGAAATTAGAGAAGCTATTGTAGCACCACAAATTTGTAAAGAATGTTATAACAAGCTGTCTCAAAAATATGATATGGAAAAAGCATTTGTTCCTGACGATGAAAAGTATGTGGTAAATTTTATATTTTTTGTTGAGATATTTTATTTAAAAGATAATAATAGTTGTAAAAGGAGTGTTGAATATGACTGAAAAAGAAAAGATGGAAGCAGATTTATGGTATGATGCGAATAATGATCAAGAACTCATAGATCAAAGATTAGTTTGTCAGGATTTATGCTTTGAATTAAATCAATTAAAACCAAGTGATGAAAAAAGAAATGAAATAATTGAAAAGATTTTAGGATATTTTCCAGAGAATCTTGTTTTATTAAGTCCTTTTACAGCAGATTATGGAAAAAATATAAAACTAGGAAAGAATGTTTTTGTGAACATTAATAACTATTTTATGGATGGGGCATCCATTGAAATAGGTGATCATGTTTTTATTGGACCTTCTTGTGGTTTTTATACAGCGAATCATCCATTAGATTATACAAATAGAAATCAAGGATTAGAAAAAGCCTTACCAATCAAGGTAGGAGATAATTGTTGGTTTGGAGCTAATGTTTCTGTGATGCCAGGAGTTACCATTGGTTCAGGGTGTGTGATTGCTGCAGGAGCAGTGGTGACCAAAGATATGCCAGCAAATAGTTTAATTGCTGGTGTTCCAGCAAAAGTCATTAAAACAATTGAACAATAAAAATGACCTCCAATGGAGGTCATTACCTTTTATTTTAATAAACCTAATTCAATCATTTTTAACCCGATGTCTACAGAGTTATAAGCAGCACCTTTCATTAATTGGTCACCAGTAATCCATAAACTTAAAGCATTATCTTTATATAAATCTTTTCTTACACGTCCAACGTGAGTTAATTCATCACCGATAAAGCTTGTTGGCATTGGATAAACTTGATTAGCTAAATCATCACATAAATCAATACCAGTACTATTTCCTAATAATTCAAAGACTTTATCCATAACGATTGGTTTTTTAGTTTCAATATAAATTGATTCACTATGTCCACGTAAAACAGGAACACGTACACAAGTTGCATTGACTTCAATATCTTTATTGAAGATTTTTTTAGTTTCATTAACCATTTTCATTTCTTCTTTACTATATCCATTTGATAAATCAAATTTATCAACTTGAGGAATACAGTTGAAAGCAATTGGAAAATGTTTTTTATCACCAGCACAAGGTAATGTTTTAGCAACAGGTTCTTTACCATCTAAAACTTCTTGGCTTTGACGATAAAGTTCTTCCATACCGGCAACACCAGCACCAGATACTGCTTGATAAGTT
>UQVG01000243.1 GCA_900544435.1 uncultured Erysipelotrichaceae bacterium
TTTCTTTTTCTGTCGAGTAAACAGGATTATTTACATTTGCTTTTATTGATTGCTTTGAAGTCCATTGCCAAACGTGTTCTCCATTATTTTCCGGTTCATTTTTTGCTGTATGTATCCAAGAGCTATGTCCTCCTGTTTCATAGGTAGTTAAAATAGCACCTTTATCTTTTAATAAATTATATACTCGTAATGCGCTTTCTTCATATTTAACTGTTGTATCATCCTTAGCTTGTATCACCCATGTAGGTATATTAATTGCTTTTATTTCTTCATCAGTTATTCTTCTACCTTCTCCATATGTATTAATATTTTGTTGATCAATCGCTGGACATGTTGATACTACTGCCGCAAACATATTTGGATTATGAACCACCATATCTAACGCCATATATCCACCAGCAGAACATCCATATGAATAAATGCGTGTGGAATCAATGTTATTAGTAGCAATAATATTTTCGATTAATCCTTTAGCATCTTCTAAATTTTCAGACCATTCATGTGGTGTTTGTGGCGCTAAAACATAAGCTCCATCAAAAATACTTTGAGCTTCTTCGCCTGCAAAAGCAACAGCCCCTCTATTTGCTTTTAATTGAGATAAATTATTATAATGTAAGCCCCTATATCCTGATTCTCCTCCACCATGGAACCATACAATCAATGGATGTTGTTTCCCATCATTAGAATTTTTTGGTGTATAAAATTGATATTTTAGCCCATTAGATTCACCGGCAGAAAATTTTTCAATTTCATTATTTACTATTCCTTCATTTTGTAAAAAATGAATTTGATTTAATTCGCTTCCATTTTTTAGTGGTAATGCCTTATTCAAAGAAATTGTATATTGAATATTTAATAATGAATTGCATCCTTTTAATGTAGAAAAATTAGCTGTAAAATCTAATGTATTTTTCCCTTCAGTAGCATCATCAGTTACCAAATTTAAAATAATATTCCCATTTTTCTGTTCTATACTTTCTACCTTTCTATCTACATCATATAATCCACAATGTTGCAAACCATGTTGTGAATTAGGTCCAAAGAACTCTTCTTCTAATTTTATTGAATATACAGAAGTAGCCTTTGCATGTACATTAAACATATCCTTTGTTAGCTTTGACTCATCCACATTTAATTCTGAAGTTTTCAAAATAATTGAATCAATCGCCTCACCATCATCATAAACAGTAGATTGTAAGTCAAAATTGATATTATTATCATCTATTGCATGTATAGGAATAACACCAAAAGATAACATTAACATCATACTCAATAAATAAGTTGTAATTTTTTTCATAATACCCTTCCTTTCTATATTTAAAATATACAAGAAAAAATAAATGTATTATATTTATTTCGTGACTTATTTATCATTATTATGTGACTTTCTATATTGTCCAGGGGTTATATTATATATTTTTTTAAATATTGATATATATTGTGTTTCATTTGAAAAGCCATTGTTTAAAGCCACTTCTGCTATGTTTTTATTTATATTTATTAATTCATTCAATGATTTATTCAATCTATATTGTGTCAAATATTCCTTAAACGACATCCCTATTTCCTTTTTTAAAAGTCTAGAAAAATATTCTCTAGAATAGCCAAAATATTTAGCAACTTCGTATACACGTAATTCTTCTTTATAATGTTCATTGATATATTTTAAGATATTTTTTGTTTTCAGTGTATTACCTACATGCCTTTCTTCACTACATTCCTCATACAAAAATATCAACATTTTTAATGTCATCATCAATATAGACATGTTTTTTGAAAATTTATCATCTATAAATTCTTGATAGATTTTTAACATATAATTTGTTATTTTTTTATTTTTATTTGGATCATCTATATCAAAATATATATTTTTTATGTTTGGAATCATTTTTTCTAAGAAATTATAATTGATTTGTATTGTATATCCTACAATTTTATCACTATATCGTTTAAACTGAGGAATCGAATAATGAATTTCCTCACAATTTGTTAAATTAACACTATTTTTATATCGTATTCTTTTTTTCCCATTATTAAAAAAAATAACATTTTCTTCAAATACAATTGATAATTCTAGTGCTCTATGCCAATGTGCTGCACAAATTTGACATGGACTTTGCTTATGAAGATAAATACTTAAAGGCAAATTATTCATGGTTTTAGTTATTTCATAATATATTTCTTTCATTTTATTTCCTTCTTCCTTACTCTACTTTACTATATCATTTTATAATAAATTTCATAATCATAAATCACTAAAAATCGAGTCATCAAGACTCGAATTTTTTATATGTATTTAATTTGAAGTTTTCACAAAAACGAATCACACGTCCAATATAAAATGCTGAAAAAACAGTTCCTACCCCGATACCATAAATTGGACTACGACAAACAAGACAAACAATGACGGTTGATAAAATCATTGAAATATCAAAACAATTCTTACAAATAGAATACGGTTTATGTAAAACCTCTGAAATACTTAAAACAAGTCCATCGACTGGTGTCATGATTAAATCTCCTTTAAGCATGAAATAAACACCTATTGCACAACAAGTATTTCCAAATAGTAAAACAATAATTTGTGTATAAATATTTAAATCCATAGATGGTATTAAATATTGATAGAAGTCAACCAGAAAACCAAAGATAAAAGAAAATGGTATTTCTAAAACAAATTTTACACTTATTTTTCTTTCAATAATGATTTGAAGAAATACAAAGAGCAAGTAGAAAATAATGTTTGCCTGTCCAAAGGTCAAAGCACTTAAAGAACTTATCGCAAAAGGAAGGGTACTAAATGCCCCCACACCTAAATTTGATAACGTATTACATGTAATTCCTAATACTAAAATATTCATTCCTAAAAAGTAATAAACATATCTTTTCATAGCATCCCTCTTTTCATAGCTATTTTATTGAATTTATTAATAACTTTCCAATATTATTATTTCATATTATAATAACTATAAGTTATGAGGTGATACTATGAACATTAAACAGCTTGAATATTTTGTTGATTTAAGTCAAACATTGAATTTCACTAAGACTGCGCAAAATTTCTATATTAGTCAAACAGCTATTACTAAACAAATCCAATGCTTAGAAAAAGATCTAGGAATTCCTTTATTTAAAAGAAGTAAGAAATCTGTAGAACTAACAAACGAAGGCATCCTTTATTTGCCTTATGCCAGAAAAATCTTAAATGATGTTGCTTTAAGTTATCAAATTATCAAAGAATATCAAAAAGGTAATCAAGGAAGTATTTCTATTGGTTTTATTAAATCTTTAGATGACGAACTTCTTTTAAAGTTATTACAAAAAATAAAAGATCATTTCCCACACATTGATCTTCATTATAAAGCTTATTCACGTCTTGAATTACTTCAACTCTTTAAAGAAAGAAAGCTAGATGCCATTATTACTTTTGAATACCCTGAAATAAAAGATTATCAACATCTTCTATTAAAAACATGTCATTTAAGAAAGTATTATCATCAAGATTGTTCACTTGATTCTTTAAAACTTATTTATGATGTTCGACAAGAATCTATGGAACAGTACGAAATAGAACAAACACTTTTAAAAGTATGTTTAAAAGAAGGATATGCCATTTTACATGATTTTATTGAATCAAATCAATATTCTAAATATCTTCAATATCAAGATTTAGATATTCTCTCTCCAATATCTTTATACTATCATAAAGATTCTACCAATAAGATTTTAAAAAATATTCTTCAACTTATAGAAAAAGGAGCTGTAACGAAATAAATTTTTAGAAGTTTAACTTTCGTTGTTAAGCT
>UQVG01000244.1 GCA_900544435.1 uncultured Erysipelotrichaceae bacterium
GCCAGATCCAGTTTCCGCCTAATGTAGAAGGGGTATTTATGCGTGCTTCGCAGCCAAGACCTAAGTAGTCCTGAACAGGAATAATACATGTATCTGCCACACTTCTCATAGCGAGCCGAATATAATCCCAATGAATGTCTGCTTCCGGAGTAAATCGATTTCCAATATATTCCAAAGCCATTTCTTTATCTTCTTCTTTTAAATCATCTTTTTCTTCAAAAGTTAATTCAAAATGTGTAATCGTATAAGGCGTATTATTTTTATAATCTAGCAATGCATATCGATCACCATCTACAATTCCTTGTCTAACTTTCCAATCTATATCTTCTATATTAATTTTTGATTGTTCTTCCAAATCACTATTCGTATTATTTTTCTTATTATTAGAACTACATCCACCTATTATAACAATCATACATATTAAAATTATGCACTTTATTCCTCTTTTCATTTTTCATATCCTCCAAAATATTTCTTTTTAATATATATTGATAACTCCAACTTTGCTTCTAGCTGTTCTACTTTCTCATCAATCATTTGTAATATCTCATTATTGGTTTTTGAATTAAAGCTTTGTATTTCTAATATACTAAATCCTATAGATTGGAAGTCTTTTATTTCTATGTAATCATTCAACTGTTTTTCATCATAAAATCTATATCCTGATTTTGTATCTATGATAGAAGGCCTTAAGATTCCTATTTGATCATAATATCTAAGAGTATAAACACTACAGTTACAAAGTTTGGAAAATTCCCTAATTTTTAACAACTATTCTATCACCTCTAATTTTAGTTTATCATTCTAGCTAACTAGAGGGTAAAGCCTAAACAACACCTCTTTGTTATCTACATTTAAAATTTATCATTAATTATTTACAAATATTAAAGGCAAAAACATAGAAATATTTAGCGTTCTTAAATTATTATGTTATCATTTAATTAACATTTATATAGAGGGTGAATTTATGGACACAAAAAAAACAAATCAAATCGTTACGCAAGAAGATATTATGAATCTATTAGACTCTTGTTATGAAAAATGTTTAAATGGAATTCCTGCAATTAGTGTAAGTGTGGATAAAATGGCTGCTGATTACCAAAAAAAGCACAAGAATAAAGAAGAAGCTTGTAAAGCTATGCTACATAATCAAATTATTAAATGTACTACATCTGGTGCACTAACTGGGCTTGGTGGATTTATAACGCTTCCTGTTGCAATCCCAGCAAATGTTGGAAGTGTCATATACGTTCAAATGCGCATGATTGCCTGCGTTGCATATATGGCTGGTTATGATTTAGATTGTGATCAAACACAAACATTTGTTTATGCCTGTCTTGCAGGTGTAGCAATAAATAGCGTTGTTAAAAAAGCAGGTATAAAAATCGGAGTTAAAGTATCAACGAACATAATAAAAAAAATCCCAGGAACCGTATTAACAAAAATCAACCAAAAAGTAGGATTTCGATTACTTACAAAATTTGGAACTACAGGTGTTGTTAATTTAGGTAAGCTAATACCTGGTATTGGCGCCGTTGTAGGTGGTGGACTTGATTTATTTGAAACAAAAATTATTGCTGATAGAGCCTATGCTTGGTTCATGAAAGGAAATTTATCATAATAATCAACACATCAAATTAAAAAACACCGATATTCCCTGATTTATCTAGGTTTTATCGGTGTTTTTTGAATTTCTATATATTCAAATTATTGGTTTCTTGGTTTCATTTGAGGGAAGAGTATAACTTCTTGAATAGATTCTTGTCCAGTTAATAACATAACTAATCTATCAATACCCATACCCATTCCACCTGTTGGTGGCAAACCATACTCTAAGGCTTCAACATAATCTAAGTCCATTTCTTCTATATCATGTCTACATTGTGTATTTATACACAATATATTAAGGCGCTATATAACAACATTTTTGATTTATTTCTTATGATAACCTGAACAAATAAGAAAAGTGTGGCCAAATTAATGGCCACTACCATTTATCAGTGAATTTTATAATTACTACCATACTTCTTTTCGTAATACCGTTTTTTCTACCGTTCTTCTACCATATTTTTCTTAAAAATACCATTTTACTACCACACTTATTCTATTTGTTTTCCTGCTGTTGAAGATAAAATATCGCCTTTTGACTTTCAATTTCTGCTTTTAGTTCTTCTTTTGTTGGTAAGTATAATTTATATTTTGAAGCAAATAACTGTTCATTGCCATGCATGACAGAGTAACGAGCAATATCATCATCTGTATCTGAGCAAAGGACAATACCTATTGTTGGATTATCACCCTCACTTCGTTTTAATTCATCATACATTCGAATATACATATCCATTTGTCCCACATCTTGATGTGTTATTTTCTCTGTTTTCAAATCAATAAGAACGAAACATTTTAAGATGTAATTATAGAACACAAGATCTATATAATAATCTTGCTTTTCTGTATGAATATGTTGTTGTCTTGCTACAAAAGCATATCCCTTTCCAAGTTCCATTAAGAACTTTTGCAAATTAGAAAGAATACTTTTTTCAAGATCACTTTCTGTAAAATCTGTATCTTGAGAAAATCCTAAAAACTCTGCAACCACTGGATTTTTGATAAACTCTAACTTATCATTTTGATACTTTGATGTGAGTTCTTTCATTTCACTTTCTACAAGTTCCTTTTTTTGAGTATGAAGCATACGATAATAATATTGAGAAGAAATGTTTCTTTGCAAAGTACGAACACTCCATGTTTGTTCTATAGCTTCCTTTTCATACCAATTACGAGCTTCAGAATCTTTAACCTGTAATAAAGTTCTATAATGTGACCACGAAAGTAAAGTACCAGATTGTCGACACACTGTGTCGACAATCTTTGGAAAGGTTTTATAAAATTTTAAACAATGATATAGATTGCTTCTATCATAGCCTTTTCCATATCTTTTTGTTAGTTCTTTAGAAATTTCATTTATTACTTCTACTCCATACTCAGAACGCTCATCTCCACCTAATTCTTCCTCTGCAATTCGATATCCAATGAGCCAATTTCTTTGAACAAGTGCAATATTAACTACCTGATATGCTGCTTTTTGTGAAGATTCAATAATTTCACACATATCATTTAAGATATCATCTGTTTTAATAAAATTATCCATAAAACTATTTTGTACGTTTTTTTCTAATTTATTATTCATGTTCATTGCTCCTTTATATTTTATTTTAAAATTGCAATTTATTATAAATATAATAACACATAAAAGAGATATACGATTCAAAAAGATTATAGTTTTGAAAGATAAAACAATTCCTTCTTTTCTTAGATTTGCTTTTTCCTTTTCTGATAAAAGAAGTAAATCTTTTTGATTAAGAAGAATTTGTCCATGAGTTGCTTCATCAATCGTTGACAAGATATTAACCAGTGTTGTTTTCCCTGAACCAGAGGTTCCCATGATACAAATAAAATCTCCCTTTTCTACTTCAAAATTTAATCCATTTAAATCTACCTTTGGATGAATACCATAAGGATTATATACTTTCTTTAAATTTCTAATTTCCATGTAACTCATAATTTTGATTTCTTTTCTATTTTGTCACTTTTTTAAAATATTCTTATATTCATTTTTTAATTCTAATAATTGTTCCTTTATTGTTGGAACATCTTCATTTTTCGTAACTTTTGAAGATTCCATATATTCTTTAATAATATTATTTTGTATTTCTAAATGATATTGCTTTTGCCACTTAGAAAAGTTTTTATTGATAGAATAATAAGCTTCTATATATTCTTTTTTCTCTTCA
>UQVG01000245.1 GCA_900544435.1 uncultured Erysipelotrichaceae bacterium
AATACATATATATTATGTCCATTTATTGCAAAAATAAAAGAGACTGTAACGAAATAATTTTTTAAGAAGTTAATTTCGTTTCGTTTGGCTTCTTTTTCTTTGTTTTTCGTATAAAAAAAACATCTTCAGCTATTTTAGCGAGATGTAACCTGATTTTTATATACTTTTTATTTATTTGTAAGTACATACTTTTTAGTTAAGAAGACCTTTTGATTGTGTTGATTTTTCTTTCTTCAATCTATATTTATGATATTTTCTCAAATTATAACCCAAATATACAACGAGAAATTCCATTTTTGTATTTTTCAATCCTCTTCTTGTGAAGTCTGTTCGTACGCTCAAAGGAATCACTACATCACTTCCTTTATCCTTATCATCACTGACAACAACTTGTGGTTCATTACACTTGGCGGTAAATACCTGTGGTTGGTTTATCTAGTGCCATGCCCGGCACACTACAAAAAAAGACAATGTACATCAGTATAATACTGGCAACATTGTCTTTTTTGCTGGACTATATCAATATTTTATTTCGTTACAGCCTCTAAAGAAGTCCCATTCCTTTTAAAATATAAAGCCACATTGTTATAGAAAATCCACTAAAGATGGTTGTTAACATGACTACTGTACTGGTAAGTATTCCTGCATGTCCCATACTTTTTGCCATAACAAAACATGAAACAGTAGTTGCTGAACCAAGCATAACAAGGATGGCTATGAGCTGTTCTCTTTGGAACCCTAAATAGATGGCTAAGGGTAGAAATATTGCGCAGAAACCAAATAACTTAATGAATGAAGCACATAATGCAGGTTTTAAATCACCAAGGGCTTCTTTATAATTAAATGTTGCTCCCATCGCCATTAAACCTAATGGAGTAGCTACATTTCCAATCGAAGTCACGGTCTTATCTAACATTGTAGGCATTGGTAAATGAAGTAAAGACCAACAAAGTCCTACTACAATTCCAATTAAAATAGGATTTGTAACAATACCTTTTAAAGTTTTTATCCACATTTCTTTACTTATTCCTTTTCTTTCAGGTGAAAAGAAAGAAAGGACAACTACTGCCATAATATTATATAAAGGTACACTTCCAATAATCATTAAAGGAGCCATTGTTGCTTTTCCATATACATTTTGAATTAATGCAATTCCTAGTAGTGCAGCTGAACTACGATAACTTGCTTGAATAAATTCTCCCTGATTCTTTTTATTCTTTAATAAAAAAGAAAGCATTGTAACGATAAAAATACTCAAAATTGTAATGAAAAAACAAAATAAAACAAACTTTGTATCCCAAATTTCTTTAAAATCTAATGTTGCTAAGTCTTTAAATAATAATACTGGTAATGGTATTAAAAAGACAAATTTATTCATCTTTGATGCAAAAACATCATCAATAATTCCTATTTTTTTAAATAACATCCCTAAAACAATCATCGCAAAAACAGGAACTGTCGCATTTAAACTAAAAATTAAATTTTCCATCATTTCCTCCCTAAAGAAAAAACCGCATAAGCGGCTTAATCTACATATGAGATTGTCATATATCTATTTTTTCCTTCACCTTTAGATTCAGTTTTTAAATGATCCATCTTCGCAATTTCTTGATGCATCACTTTTCTTTCATCTGCAGGCATTGGATCTAATTTTAAATCAGCTTTTGTTCTTAAAACTGTTTTACCAAAACGTCTTGCCATACTTGCAACTTTTTTATAACGTTCTTCTTTATAACCATTGATATCAACGCTTACTTCTAAACGTTTTTTAAATGTTGTACTGACAGCATTTTTAACAATTAAGTTAATTGCTCTTAAAATAACTCCAGCTTTACCAATCAAAATAGAATTATTACTTGTATTAATATTACAATAAATTCTTCCATCTTGAACATATGAAACTGTTTCAACTTCAAATTCCATATCAGTTAAGATTTTTCTAACAAAGTTTTCAATATATTCTTGAACCATTTCTACTGTCCAACAAACAATTTCAGCTTTTTTACTAAATAAACCTTTTGTTTCTAAAGTCACTTCATAATTTAATTGATCAACTGTTACACCTAAATCAAGACAGGCATTATTTACAGCATCTTCAACTGTTTTTGCAGTATAAGTTTTCATATCAATACCTCTATTTATTTTTATTTTGTCTCTTAGTTAAATAATTTGTATTTGCTTGATCAACTTCTTTTTGTGCTTTTTCAACATGGTAAATATAAATATACCAAGTTCTAACAATTGTAATAATGTTTGTTGTCATCCAATAAAGTGACATTGCTGCTGGCATGATAGCCGCAAAGTAAATGATAAATAATGTCATGAAGTTATTCATCATATTCATTGATTGCATTTGTGATGTTTCTCTATATTTTGGATTTCTTTTTGACATGATTGTATTGATTTTCATCGCAAAATATTGAGTTAAAGCAACAATTGCAAGTAATACAATATAAGCTATTTCAAATTTAAATACGTGATCGATAGGTTTAGCACCTAAGTTAATACCAAACATATTTGTTTGATATAAAATTTCAATACGTTGAACCGCTTGCCACATTGCAAACATAATAGGTAATGTTAAGAATGTTGTAAACGAAGCCAACATACTAATATCATTTTTCTTATATAAAGCTTGAATTTCAGCAGACATTCTCATTTGAGATGTTTGATCTTTTCTTCCTTTATATTTATTTTGAATTCTTTCTAATTCTGGTTGAATCAATTGCACCTTTTGTTGAGAAACAGTTGATTTAATCATAATTGGTAAAATAATGATATTAATTAAAATAGTAATTAAGATAACACCTAAAGCGATATTATTTAATAAAACATCTCCTAAATAAATAATACTTTTAGAAATAGGGATAACTAATAAGAAATCAAAAATCCCTGATTTCATAGTCCAAGGTGTATTTAAGTTAATTGCTCTTTTCGCAATTAATTTACCGCTTGAATCTAAGTTTGCTGTACATCCAGTTAAGGCCACAACAAATAAAACTAAACAAATAATTTTAAAATATTTTTTAGTTTTGTTATCTAAGATCATCTGCTGATCTCCTTTCTCTTCACTTTTTTATACAAGTACTCTAATTCTTTTTTATTTTCTATATATGTATGATTTAAGAAATTTTTTCTTACAATTACAATATAGTCAACTTCTTCATCAAAATGAAAACATTCTTGAATCATCATACGTAACTGTCTTTTAATTTTATTTCTAGTAACAGCGTTTCCTAATTTTTTGCTTACTGAAATACCAACACGTCCATGCCCAATTTGATTTTCATCTTTATAAATAATAAAACAAGAATTCGCAAAACTCTTTTTTCTAGCAATAATTTTGCTAAAATCTTCATTTCTTTTTACTCTAAATTCTTTTTTCATAAAATTTTAGAAAAAAATCCACCGAAAAAGTGGATTTTACATTAAGCAGTTAATACTTTTCTTCCTCTTTTACGGCGACGTGCGATTACTTTTCTTCCTCCAACAGTTGCCATTCTAGCTCTAAAACCATGAGTTTTTGCTCTTTTTCTTTTATTTGGTTGATATGTTCTTTTCATATTTTACACCTCCAAAATTTTTATCTTTTTATACAAATAACATATGCTCCTATATCTTATAGGAATTATCGTGACAAGTCAATTCTAAATTCTAGATTTCTACTCTTAATCTGATTCGAAAATGATAATGTCTTAATATATCCAATTTGATAATGTCCCACTAG
>UQVG01000246.1 GCA_900544435.1 uncultured Erysipelotrichaceae bacterium
CTTCTACCGTAGATTCAATTTGTTGATCATTTAATCTTAGCGATACAAATCCAGCCACTGAAAAAGAAGCTACAATTGTAATGAAAAAGCCAAAAATTAATTTCGAATAAATTGACTTCATTTACTCTACCTCAACTTTATATCCAAGTCCTCTTACAGTAACAACATTAAAACCTGGTAAATGTCCAATATTTTCCCTAATTCTTTTAATATGTACATCTACTGTACGATCAAACCCGTCATAATCCATTCCCCAAATTTTTTCAATAAGTTGTTCTCTAGAAAATATTTGATTTGGATGTTTAGCAAGCTCAAATAACAATTCAAACTGTTTTAGTGGTAGATGTATTGTTTCATCGTGATAACGAATTTCATACTTATCACCATCCAATTCAACCTCATTTAAACGTACAATATGAGAAGCATTAATATCATATCTTTTCATAATCGCTTTAACTCTCGCCATTAATTCATTTGGATCAAACGGTTTAACAACATAATCATCTACTCCCGAAGAAAATCCACGTAATTTATCCTTACTTTCTCCTTTAGCAGTAAGCATAATACAAGGAACATCTTTAAACTCCTTCATGTTTTCTACAAGTTCAAAGCCATCCATTTTAGGCATCATAACATCGATAATTCCTAAATCGATATATTCATTTTCAAAAATTGCCAAAGCTTCTTGCCCATCAGCAGCTTCTATCACTTCATATCCTTCTTTGTTCAAATAAAATTTAAGTAATTCTCTAATATCTTGTTCATCATCAACAACTAAAACCTTTGGTTTCATCTTATACACCTCAATTCAATTAGAAATTATATCATAAAACATAAAAATAATACAATCTTACAAATCTTTACTTTATAAGAACTTTATTAATAAGGATATACAAAAAAAATATTTATTGTATAATATATCAAGATTAAAGGAGATGTAAAAATGATATTAGAAAAAATAGACCAAGATTTATTAGATTTAGCTAAACAATCAGAAAATGAGTTAAAAGATATTTATGCTAAAGTAGATGAACAATGCCTTATTAATTCAAATAAAGTTTTATCTGCTTTTATAGAAAATCAAGTTTCTTATAGTGATTTTAGTGATATCAATGGATATGGTAACTACGATGAAGGAAGAGATAAATTAGAAAGAATTTTTGCTTCAATATTAGGCTTTGAAGATGCTTTAGTAAGACCACAAATCATGTCAGGAACAAATGCTTTATATTTGACACTTTCTGCTTTATTAAAACATGGTGATACGATGATTTCAATTAGTGGTGAACCCTATGATTCATTACAAGAAATGATTGGTATCAGTGGTGATTCTAATCAATCATTAAAGGCTTATGGTGTAAATTATGAACAAATTGATCTAATTGATAATGATTTTGATGATGAAAGCATTATTCAAAGACTTAAACAAAAAAATGTAAAACTTGTTGAAATTCAACGTTCTAGAGGATATAGCCAACGTCTATCACTTACAATCGATAAAATAGAATCTATTATTCGTAAAATCAGAGAAGTCAATCAAGAAGTTATTATTATGGTTGATAACTGTTATGGTGAACTTGTAGAAACAAAAGAACCAGGAGATGTTGGTGCAGATATTGTTGTAGGTTCATTAATGAAAAACTTGGGTGGTGGTATTGCACCAACAGGTGGTTATGTTGCAGGTAAAAAAGACTTAATTTATGAAGTAGCTCAAAGACTTACTGCTCCTGGAATAGGCAAAGACTTAGGTGCTAATTTTAATCTTAACAATGCATTCTTTAAAGGTGTATTTATGGCGCCTAACGCTGTTAAAAATGCATTAAAAACTGCAATTTTCACTTCATACATGTTAGAAAAATTAGGTTACGAACATGTATCTCCACGTTATGATGAAATAAGAACAGATCTTATTCAAACATTAGATTTACATAGTGAAGAAAAATTAGTGAACTTTACTCAAGGTATTCAATCATCGAGTCCAATCGATTCTTTTGTACGTGTACTGCCTGCCCCAATGCCAGGTTATCCTTTTGATGAAGTTATGGCTAGTGGAAGTTTTACCCAAGGAAGTACAATTGAATTAAGTGCTGATGCTCCAGTTAAAGAACCTTATACATTATATATGCAAGGTGGCTTATCTATTGAATATGGAAAACTTTCTATCTTACTAGCATTGACTCAAATGAAAAATAAATAAAAACATCCCAATTGTTAAAATAACAATTGGGACTTTTTTACATACTACCTATTTGTCCTCCATCAATTCGAATAATAGAATTATTTATAAAATTAGCTTCATCACTAATTAAAAATTTAACCAAATAAGCAACTTCTTCAGGTTTGCCATATCGTTTAACCATTATTTTCTCTTGTTCTTGTTTTAAAAACTCTTCATCATATCCATCTAATTCATTTTCTGTACCAATAAATCCCGGTGCAATGCAATTAACATGAATGTATGGACCAAACTCAAATGCTAAATTATGTGTCAAAGAAATCAAAGCTGCTTTAGAAGCATCGTAATCAATACACATAGGATAATAAGTATTCATCCCATTTGTCGATGAAATATTTATAATACGCCCATAATCTTGATCAAGCATATGTGATGAAACACATTTACTACAATTAAAAGCACCAACAACATTGACATCCAATGTCTTTCTAAATTCATCCGCTGTTTTTAAATGAAATAAATTAGACAAATCAATTCCCGCATTATTAATTAAAATATCAACACCACCCAATTGTTTATCAATTTCTTGAATCATCTTTTCAACTTGATCTTCTTTAGAAACATCTGCTTTAAAAGTTAAACAACGTACATGATATTGACGAATAATTTGTTCTTTTAAACATTTAGCTTCTTTATCAGAAGTTAAATAATTAATAACGATATCATATTGATTTTTTGCTAACTCTAAAGCAATAGCTTTGCCAATACCTTTTGCACCACCAGTAATTAATACAACTTTATTCATGATAAAAAAAGAGCTTTATTAAGCTCTTCCTGCATATTTTCCATCAGCTGAAAAAACAACGATTTTTTCACCTTGTTCAATGAATTGAGGAACTCTAAGAGTTAAACCAGTTTCAGTTTTAGCATCTTTTGTTTGATTAGATGGTGCCCCTTTAATAGCTGGATCTGTTTCTACAACAGTTAATTCTACTTTTTCAGAAACAGAAACATTTAATAATAATCCTTCAAAGAACACTAAATAAACTTCAGTTCCTTCAACGATAAAGTATTTATTATAACCAACTTGATCTTCAGATAATTCATATGTATCATATGTTTCCATATCCATGAAGTAGAAAGTATTATCTGCTTCATAAGAAAATTGAGCTGCTTTTTTAGAAATATTTGCTTGATCGAATTTAGTTGAAGCATTGAAGTTCTTTTCTTGAATAGCTCCTGTTTTTAAATTTCTCATTTTTGTTTTTAAAATAGCTGCTCCTTTACCAGGTTTTACATGTTGGAAATCCAACACTTGGCAAGGATCACCATCAATAATTAAAGTTAATCCTGTTCTAAAATCTCCTGCACTAATTGCCATATAGTATCTCTCCTATTAATTTAATAATTTTTTACACGTCCTATTGTAACAGTTTCAATCAATATTCTCAAGTACCCATGAAAAACTCTTGACACTTTGAAAATAATTTATTTGAAACTTTAACTAAACATTTTTTAAAATAAAGATAATTTTTCTTTAT
>UQVG01000247.1 GCA_900544435.1 uncultured Erysipelotrichaceae bacterium
TCCTTTACACATTCTATGTATAAAGTGAGGTATTATAATAAATAAATAATAAATAGCTTAAAGACAACAAAAAGCCACCTATAACATCAGAAAAATAATGTACACCTAAATAGATCCGGCTTAATCCTATTAAAAAAATCATCATCATTAAAAATATTTCTATGACTTTTTTATATTTTAGAGAGCTTTTTTTAACTTCAAGAACTAATAATCCATAACCAATCATTGCTGACATACTATGACCACTTGGGAAACTATAGTTTGTTTCTTTAACTAAATGATATATTTGAGATGGTCTTGGTCTTTTAACTAAAGCTTTAATTATCCGATTCATTCCTTGAATAATTAACAAGTGAATTCCTACCCAAATATCTTTTTTGTTTTTTAAAATCACTAAAGTTAAAACAAGAATCACATAAAACCAAGTACTTCCAAGGGTTGAACAAAGTTTAAAAAAGGATGTCATAAAATCACATTTTAAATTTTGAACCAAACGATAAATGAACCAATCTATTGGTTGAATGACTTGATATTGAATCAAAAAATAATCAATGATAAATAAACAAAGAGGAATCATAAATAAAAATTTCTTTTTCATCTTATTCTTCTATATCTAATTGATAAACTTTTTCAAAGACTTTAATAAGCATACCATAAAGCTTTTCATTACTACTACTAATTAAAAAACCATAAACACGCTTTGTGAGTGCTTTATATAATTTAGGATCATTAAATCCTAAATGTGCATTTAAAAGTTCAATTTGTTCCTTTTGATTTGATCTTAATAACAAATAAACAGTAATAACATATACCTTAGATAAATATTCAATAACATAACTTCTTTGTCTACGACTCTTTAAAGAATAAACATCATATAAATCCCATAAGCTTTTCATTAAGTCAACATAACTATTTGATTTAGAAATATGAATTTTACGACGTGTTCCATAACAATGGAAAGGAACATTTAAATAATACATTGATTTAATATATGGAATTGTTCCATAAACCGTTAATTCATTATAAAAAATATTTTCTTCATCTGTATTTATCTTTTTTAAAGTACTTGTTTTAATAATGACAGAACCTAAATCAATTTGAAAATGTTTATGAAACGCTTTAATATTATGCCATTCAAAAATTGTTTCCATTGGAAAAACATTTTTATAAGAGACACGTTTTTCTTTTTCTTGGGGAATAACATATTTATAATCAGTAACAAGCACATCTAAATTAGCTTGAATTCGAATAAAGTCACGAATCGTTTCAATAACACTTACGAGTGAAGGTTGATCTAAATAATCAAAACATTGAAGTATTTTGAAATAAAGTCCTTCACTATGTTCTAGAGCTATTTTTAAAAAAGGAACATCTTCCCTTGTTGTAATAACTTTTACAGTTTCAGGATAAGCTTCTTCATATTCTTTAGCTACTTGTAATGTTTCGTCATGTGAATGACGATCGACAATTAATACTTCTACTTCATCTTTCATTAAAAGACATGAATTAATGGCTTTATGCATTTCCATGATTGAGTTATAACAAGGTATACATACTGTTAATAATTTCATAATTTAATCCTCCAAAAATATTTTATCATAATTCATCTATTAGTACACGTATTATTGCATTTCCTTTGATTTTGTGCTATTTTATTAAAGTATTTATAAGGAGGAAATAATATGCATTTTGTCATTAATGTATTTGTTGCTGGAGTATGTTTTATCTCTCTTATTTTATTTAAAGAGATTTTTAATAAAATCATGAAAGTCTTATTAAGTGTTGTCGGATGTGGAACTTTATCTTATGCACTTTCTATTCTTATTAAAAAATGCGGTGAATGGTTTGGGTGTTGGTCTGGAGACGCTAAATATATTTTTAGTAATTTCTTATGGATCTTACCAATCGTTCTTGTTGTTTATATTATTATTTGTGTTATCATTGCAAAGAAAAATAAAGCTTAAATCAAAGCTTTATTTTTTTATACCCACAGCTTTTTTCGCAAGTCCATCAGCTACTTCATTATAATAATCGCCACTATGTGCTAAAACCTTTTGAAAATAGATATCAATATTTTTCTTCATTGCCTGTATGGTTTTTACATAGTTTTGCGTTTGTTCCTTATTTGCTTTCCATAAACCTGTTGCCCATTTTTCAATACCTTCATAATCATAGTAAATACAAATAGCTTCATAATGATGATCAATTGCATATTGAATAGCTTTTAAACATCCTAGTATTTCCCCTGAAACATTTCTCATAGAAGCATACTCTGGTTGGCTTCCCTTACCTAATAACTGTTTGATAACCTGTTGTCCTTCGATTAAAACACAACCATATCCATATTCTTTCGTTTTTATATTAAAACTTCCATCAACATAGGCAAGTAATCCTAAATCATCACTTGCTTTCTTCACTTCTTTTCCTATAAATACTTTTGCTTCCTCTTCAGTTGTAAATGATTTATAAACAGCTCCTGAATAACCATTGACTTGTTCTTTACATTCATCCCAAGTATGATAAATTCCTGGCTTTCTTCCTTCTTTAACTGCATAAAATTTTGCCATAGTTTACTCCTTTATTTATTCTTTTTTATTATAATCGTTGAAACAATAATTGTATATCTTTTTCAATTGTTTTAAAATAAATATAGTCTATTTTAAACAAGTGAGGTAAAGTGTATGAAACGATGTCTTATTATTATCAATCCATCATCTGGAAAACATATTATTCAAAATAAACTTGATCGTATTATCGGCCAACTAACTTTACAAAACATTGTAGAACATTTTGAAATATTTTATACAAAGAAAAAAGATGATGCTTATTATAAAGCAAGAGATTGTGATGAAAATCAATATGATTTTATCATGTCTGTTGGTGGTGATGGTACTTTAAACGAGGTTATTTCAGGAATGGTAGATAGTCATAAAAAAATACCATTATGCATATTAGCGGCAGGTACAGTAAATGACTTTGCAAACTATTTAAATATTCCAAGTTCAGTAAATGGTATTGTAGAAATGATCAAAAACTTTAATGTTATTTCGAGTGATGTAGGAAAAATAAATAATCAATATTTCATTAATGTTGCTGCTGCAGGAATGTTTTCAGATATTTCTTTTGTGGTATCAAAAGAAGAAAAGAAAAAGTTTGGTCCATTAGCTTATTATTTTAAAGGCATGACTCAACTCCCTCAACAATTATCTACAAATCTTCATCTTAAAGTAACGGTTGATGATGAAAGTTTTGAAGAAGATGCTTACATATTTGCCATCACAAATACCAATCGTGTCGGTGGTTTTGATGGTATCATTCCTTTTGCGGATATCAATGATGGAAAACTCGATCTTGTTATTGTAAAAAGATGTTCTGTTACGGATTTAATTGCTTTGATTAAAGATTATCGTTTTGGTAAACATGATAAAAGTCCTTTTATTCACTATGTTCAAGGACAACATATTCACATTACTTGTGATCAAGATCTTACAATGGATATAGATGGTGAAGAAGGAACCCATCTTCCTATCGATATACATAACTTACAAAAATCAATTCAATTATTAGTTCCTTCAAAATAAATAATCATATAAAAAGATTTCACCATTATTTATAACAGTTGAAATCTTTTTTTTATTCTAATTAATAATTTTCTTAATTAACCATCTGACACATCTTTTGATTTAACTCCGTTATTCTCACTT
>UQVG01000248.1 GCA_900544435.1 uncultured Erysipelotrichaceae bacterium
AACCAAGCAGTAGAATAACCAATCGTTTCTCTTTCAATTGAATTAGGTGAACGTGTCCCTACCCAATATTTAGCACCTGTTTTTAGTTCAGTTGGCGAATACTTTGATAAATCATGAAGCAATCCTTGTTTATATAAACCACATTTAAAGCAAAGCATTGTTACATAATATTTATGTTTATTAATTGTTTTTAAATGATTAATGAGTTTCACTTTAAAGCCCTCTTTCTTGATATTTTGTTTTAAATATATCTTCATCACTTTCTGTTTCTACAACTTCTCCAAGTTCTGGAAGTTCATCTAAAGAGGCTAAAGAAAAAGCATCCATAAATTCATCTGTTACCCCATATAAAATAGGAAGCCCTGGTGAATCTTCCCTTCCTACTTCTTTAATAAGTGCTTTAGCAACTAATTTTCTAATCATTGCATCACAACCAACCCCTCTAATATCTTCTACTTTAGCACGGGTAATAGGTTGATTATAGGCAATAATCGCTAACGTTTCTAAAGCAGCTTGAGAAAGAGTGGCTTTTGATTGTTCCACCATTTTTTGATAATATGGAAAATATTGAGGATTGGTTGCAAGTTTGTATTTGCCACCAAAATCAACAACTTGTAAGCCATCAAATCCTCTTTTTGAATAGTCTTCTATAAAACGATCCATAGCTTCTACAGCCTCTTTTTTAGAAATTTCTAAAATTAACGATAACTCTTTAAGATTTATACCGTCGTCTCCTTTTAAATAAAGAATACCTTCTATAATACTATTATAATCTTCCATTACTCTTTCCCCTCTACATAAATATCATCAAACAATCCCTCTTGAATAATTTCAACTTCTTTATCATTTGCAAGAACTAAAATAGATAAAAAAGTGACAATAAAATAATAACGATCTCCTCTATCAAACAATTCATCTAATTTTACTCTTTTATTAACTCTTACTTTAAAATAATTTCTAATTTGATTACTTCTTTGTTCAATGGAAATATCTTTTTTAGAAATATGTGTATCTAATGGCTTAGATAATAGTTTCCTTTGATACATTTTTTGCATTGCTTTCATTAAATCATAAACCTCTAATCCATCTGGAATCATAGTAGATGCATCATCTATATATTTTTCCATATTATGAGATGGTTTAATCAACATAGATTGTCTTTGTTCATACTTTTCTTGTATCTCATCTAAAACATCTTTATATCTCTTATATTCAATTAATCTTCTTATTAAAGCTTCTCTTGGATCTTCTTGATATTCATCTTCAATTTGAATTTTTTCTTTAGGTAAAAGCATTTTACTTTTCATTTCAATAAGTTGCGCTGCCATTACTAAATATTCAGACATCACTTCAAGTTGTGATGATTCCATCATATGTATATATTGTAAATATTGATCTATAATTACTGATAATTCCAGTTTTTCTAGATCCATTTCTTTTTCTTTAATTAAATGTAATAATAAATCTAAAGGACCTTGAAAATCATCTAATATAACTTGATATTCCATTGTTTCACCTCTAGGGTATTATAGCATAAATTTATATTTTTTATTTATTATGTTGATTATTTCCTATATAATACGCCTGAAAGGGGTTATAAAATGTTTTCATTATCATCGATTATATTAGCTTTTTTTGCTGGAATTTTAGGAACACTGATAGGTGGAACACAAACTTTTATTTGTACTGGATTTGTAGGTTTATTGATTTTTCTTTTAAATCATTGTGGTGTTGATACAACATTTTTAAATGAAGCTTTATCAAATAATTTATTTTTACCATGTATTATCTTTAACGCTGCAGGACTTGCAACTGCTTATGCAGGAACAAAACATAATATAAGAGGCGTTGAAACATCTAGATCACTTGCATTTACAAATGATCCTTATGTTTTACTTGTAGGAGCTTTAGGTGGTGTTTTAGGTTATTTGATTTTTGCTTTTGAAAATTATTTTTCATTTCCAGTAGATACTGGAGCAGTTTCTGTTATTCTTGTAGGAATTTTAGGGAGAGTTTTATTTAATCAAGAAAGTACATATAACAAAAAGAATTTAGATTTCTTAAAAACTGCATCACTATCTTTTTGGTTATTTCAATTTTTAATTGGCTTAGCTGTATCAACAGTCATGGCTTATTTTGCGAAAGAAACAGGTCTTTATACAATTGGTTTTTCAATTAGTGCTTTAACACTTATCTTTGCTTTAACTGATCCTGCTTTCCCTGCTACACACCATACAACTCTTGTTGTAGGTTATGCAATGGCACAAACAGGAAATATGATGATTGCTGTTATTTTTGGTATCATTGCTCATTTTATTGGATTGATTTTTGGTATGGTACTCAATACAGATTGTGGTACACACATCGATCCACCAGCTGTTGCTATTGCCACATGTAGTTTAATTATTTTTACTTTATTTTAAAACAGAGGTTAAATAGGAACCTCTGTTTTTTGATAAACTATAATCATTTGATTAATTAATTTAAATTTTTCAAATATTTCTTTCAATGTAACATTCATATAAGGATATTGCTTTTCTTTATAGCTTTGAAAATGTTTATTAAATATATATGATGTCTCTAATATTTCTACAATATCATCAAATTCTTTTAAATTATCTAAAGTGTCTCTATCTTTAGAAACTTCTATAATTGTTTTCACTAATAATTCTTGATCTATTAAATAAGTGTTTGCATTCATCAAAAGATAAACATCAAATAAGTCTCTCATTCTTGTATTATATTCTCCCCTATCCAAAGTTGTCTCATATTTTTCAGCAATAATATTTTCAATTGGATATGTCATTAATTCAATCTTTTTGGTAGAAAATAAGCTATTAAAATTATACTTTAATGCGTTTGGAAAGATTAAAGTATTGTTAGATATGTCTAATTTTATCTTAATTAAAGTATTTGCATGTTTTGCAATTATTTGTGCAATAAAGCCTGAGTAATAATCATCTATTTGAGCTTCAATAACACGATCTATTGAATAATCAAAAAAGCTTTCCGACTTCGTTTCAACAATTGTCTGTAAAATGTTTTCCATTTCTTCCAAAGAATAAATTGTACTTTTACAAGTTACATCTATGTCTCTTGTCATTCTAGTATCTAATCCTAATAATGTTGAAACCACAAAACCACCTTTTAAAACAAGCATTTTATTATATTTTGACAAACTAATCTTTTCTGCGAATTCTTCTAATACATATCTTTGTTGAACATCTTGAATATCTAATTTTTTTAATTTAGCAAGTTTTTTCATTTCTGTTTTCCAGTTTTCTACATTTCTATATTTCATTTTCATACCTCTATGGTTTCATCATCAATGTAACAACTTGTTCTACTTTATCATTAACACCTAATTTCCTTGCATAACGCGATAATTTATTTAATTTTACTTTTCCATTGAAATAATTTTGAATAACTTCTACATAAACTTGCATTTCAATTTGTTCTTTATTTTTAATAAAATCACAAATCGTACGTTCTTTATCAAAGGTACGTACAATATTTCCAGACATATCTTTTACTTCTACTACTCCTAAAGTAAATAAGTCTTTTTTTATATAATGAACATTCAATTCATTTCTTTTTCTTAAATGATATCCAGATTCAGTAGTTACTGTAAATTCTCTTGGAAATCGATCTGTCAAATCAAGCAAAAAAGCAGCAGTTTCATGACTATAAATTATATTATTA
>UQVG01000249.1 GCA_900544435.1 uncultured Erysipelotrichaceae bacterium
AGTCATAGATTATTTGGATCATGGATTTAATCATGCAATGAATCGTTTTAATTAGAGGCACATATGAAAAAAATATTACATTTATTAAAAGATAATAAAGCATTCAATGCTTTATTAAATAAACAAAATATCGTTGTTAATTCTTCTAACAGCGAAGCGCTACTTATTGCTAGCGCATTTTTGACTTTAAAAAAAGATATGCTGATTGTTAAATCAAACCAATATGAAGCTAATCTTCTTTATAAACAAGTTTCTCAAATGATTGATGAAGCTCTTTATTTTCCTGTAGATGAATCTTATCGTATTGAAAGTTTAGCTGCTTCAGGAGAATTATTAGGACAAAGATTAGGAACGATGTATCAACTTACACGACCTGGTCCACATCTTTTGATTAGTCATGGTCATAGTGTGATGCGATATGTTCCAACTGTTGATGTTTTTAAGAAAAACTGTATGACTTTAAAAGTAGGAGATCATATTGATGTTTATGATTTACAAAGATTTTTAGTGCAAGCAGGTTATATGCATACAACGCGTGTTGATCAACCTTTCTATTTTTCTAAACGTGGGGGAGTCGTTGATATTTTTTCAATGCAATATGACCATCCTATTCGTATCGATTTCTTTGATGATGAAATTGATTATATTAAATTTTTTGATGAAAAAACACAAAGAACGATTGAAAAAGTAGATGAAATTGAAATTATTCCAGCTACCGATCTTCTTTATTTAGATCAAGAAGTAGGTTCAGTTGTTACACAAATCAAAGATTCTTTTGAAGAACAATATCAAAAGATGGATGATTTATTTAAAGATGATTTTGAAGAAAAAATCATGATCGATATTGAAAACTTAAAAGCACATGCTACAGATAGTAGTCAATATGCGTATTATCATCTCTTTAAAAATGTGACGAGTATTAAAGATTACTTAGATGATCCAGTTACTATTTTATGTCAAGAAGAAGATATTCATTTTCAAATCAAAAACTATATTTCAGAAAACTTCTATTATTATCAAGAATTAAGCCAAAGTGGTCGCTTTTTAAAAGATAATCAACTTTATCAAGACTTTGATAGCATTATTAAAGATAACTATCAAGCTATTAATACCTTTGCAACAAATAAAGATGATATTGTCTTTTTAAGCCACGATGTGATGTTTAATCGAGATGATGAAAAACGCGTCATTCAACAAATCAATGATTATTTAAAGAATAGTCAAATTTTAATTTCTTTAGAAAATAAACATCAACTTCAATTGATGGTTGAACTTTTTGATCGTCATGAAATGAAATATACACTTGTAGGAATTGATGAAGTAATTTATCCAGGTATTAATCTTTATGTAGGGAAACTTGCATCAGGATTAGAACTTATTGAAGAAAAAGTAGTTATTTTAACAGCCCATGAATTATTTGGAGAAGTCAATGTTTCTAAAACAAAATATTTTAGATTTAAAGATGCTAAAATATTACGTAACTTCCAAGAATTAAATGTTGGTGATTATGTTGTTCATGATAGCTATGGAATAGGGCAATATTTAGGAATTAAAACACTTGATGTTAAAGGATATCATAAAGATTATTTATATGTGGCTTATGCTGGAGATGATACGCTTTATATTCCAGTTGAACAATTTAAAATGATACGTAAATATGCAAGTGCTGATGGTAAAGTACCAATGATTCATGCTCTTGGAAGTAGTAAATGGACAAAGGCTAAACAAAAGGCTAAAAATAAAATTGATGATATTGCTGATCAATTAATAGAATTGTATGCTAAAAGAATGTCTTCACCAGGTTTTGCTTTTTCTAAAGATAATGAATTACAAATCGATTTTGAAAATCAATTTGGTTATGCTTTAACTGCTGATCAACAAAGAAGTGTTGATGAAATTAAATTGGATATGGAAAAACCTCAACCAATGGATCGTCTTTTATGTGGAGATGTTGGTTTTGGTAAAACTGAAGTGGCCTTACGTGGTGCTTTTAAAGCAATTTTAGATCATAAACAAGTAGCTTTTCTTTGTCCAACGACGATTTTATCAATGCAACATTTTAAAACAGCAACAGAACGTTTTAAAAATTTCCCTGTAGAAATTGCTTTATTAAATCGATTTACTTCTTCTAAAGAAAAGAAACGTATTTTAAAAGAAGTTAAAGAAGGTAAAATTGATTTATTAATAGGAACACATCGTATTTTATCAAAAGATGTCGAGTTTAATGATTTAGGTTTACTTGTTATCGATGAAGAACAACGTTTTGGTGTTAAACAAAAAGAAAAAATCAAAGAATACCGTGAAACGATCGATGTTCTTTCTCTTTCAGCCACACCAATTCCTCGTACTTTACAAATGTCTTTAATGGGAATTCGAGGATTATCGAAAATCGATACACCACCTAAAAATAGATTGCCTGTACAAACGTATGTTGTTGAAAAAAATAATACTTTAATTAAGCAAGTTATTGAAAGAGAACTTGCAAGAGATGGACAAGTTTTCTATCTTTATAACCGAACAGATCAAATTGCTAATGTAGCCTATAAAATATCTTCTACTGTTCCTAATGCAAAAGTAGCTATAGGTCATGGACAAATGGATAAAAATGAACTAGAAGATGTTATGCTTCGTTTTATGAATAAAGAATTTAATGTTCTTATTTGTACAACAATTATTGAAACAGGAATTGATATTCCTAATGCTAATACAATGATTGTTGAAGATGCTGATAAATTTGGTTTAGCCCAACTTTATCAAATTAGAGGACGTGTAGGTCGTAGTGAAAGAGGCGCTTATGCTTATCTTCTTTATAAAAAAGATAAGTCTATTCAAGATGATGCATTAAAACGTTTAAAAGCGATTAAAGAATTTACTGAACTTGGTAGTGGTTATAAAATTGCCATGCGTGATTTATCAATTCGTGGTTCAGGAGATATTCTTGGGGGTAAACAAGCTGGGTTTATTGATGATATTGGTTTTGAAATGTATATGAAGATCTTACAAGATGCCATCAATGTTAGAATGCATAAAGATGAAAAGCCTGAAGAAGAGGTTAAAAACTTAAATGTGAGTGTAGATGGTTATATTCCTGATGATTATGTGGAAAGTGATTATGAAAAACTTGAATTGTATCAAAGATTAGATAAAGCAAAAACAATGAGTGAACTTAATAGTTTAAAAGCGGAATTTGATGATTATTATGGAAATTTACCGGAAGCTATTTTGACATTGATTGAAAAGAGAAAACTTGAAATTCTTTCACATTATTCTATTATTGAAGATATTAAAGATTCTGGTAAACAACTAGAAATTATCTTTTCACCAAATGCTTTTGAAACAATTTCTGGTGATAAATTGTTCTTGCTTGCTAATAGACTATTTACCAAACCAGCGTTTAAGTCTTTAGATAATAAAATTACGATTAAAATCAATAAACACGATCAATGGCTTAATCGTTTAAATGAATTTATTGAAACATTATCAAAACAATAAAATATCTTAAAGATTGTTTTCTATCCAATAGAAACAATCTTTTTTTAAAATTAGTTAGAACTTAAAAATATTATTACGATATTTAATGACTTACCATGTCTATATATGGTATGATAAAAAAGACTTACACAATTTATTAGTTAATTGACGTAAGCGGTAGAGTCTAAAGTTTATGAAAACTATATAAAATCATAGGTTTCAGGACTCAA
>UQVG01000250.1 GCA_900544435.1 uncultured Erysipelotrichaceae bacterium
CCATTTGAAAAAGAATTTAAAGTTCAATTAAATTTACCTGCTGCATACTTTAGTGTATTTTATGCAATCTATGTAGTGTATATGATTATTTCAGGTAATTTCAGTGATTTACCTGCAGTTATTGTATTAGGAGTTGTAGCTATTGGATATTTATTTGGTTACAGACCTTATAAATATGTTGTTAAAAGAAGAACTTTAGAAATTCATAGAAGAATTGGAAAAACAAAAGAAATCAACTTAATGAATTGTGAAACAATTACTGATCCAATTGCTAAAATGACAAAAATCATTACAAATGCACATTCATATGAAATTTATATGGATGATGGAACTCGTCAAACAGTTGCACCAAAAGATCAAATGGGATTTGTTGATGCTGTTGTTCATGCGAATAAGAGAATCCATTGTCAAGTTGAAGAATATAATCAAACTCATCGTAAATGGGAAAAGAAAAGAAGAAAAGAAGAAAAAAAAGCTAGAAGAACTGCTGCTCAATAAGCAAGCAGTTCTTTTTTTGTATAAAATAAATAAAAAATTATTAAAATGATAAAAACTTTGTAATAGTTGTTGACAACCCATATTTTCGTTTGTATAATGACATCATATAAATGATAATTTATATACTAAATAAGGGGGACACAAAGATGGAATTTAACAAGTTAGTTGAAGATTATGGATGCCTAGCTTTTACTGATGATGTTATGAAGGAACGAATTCCTAAATCAACATATAAAGCATTCCATGAATCGCTTGATAAAGGCGAAGAATTATCAAAAGAATGTGCAACTGTTATTGCTAATGCAATGAAAATTTGGGCAGTTGAACATGGAGCAACACATTTTACTCACTGGTTTACACCAATGACAGGATTAACTGCTGAAAAACATGATGCATTCTTAGAACCAGATGGTTCAAAAGCTGTTTTAGAATTTAGTGGTAAAACATTAAGAAAAGGAGAACCAGATGCTTCATCATTCCCATCAGGTGGTTTAAGAGCTACTTTCGAAGCAAGAGGATATACAGCATGGGACTGTACTTCACCTGCATTCGTTAAAGATGGAACATTATATATTCCTACATTATTCTGTTCATATACAGGAGAAGCATTGGATAAGAAAACACCTTTACTTAGATCATGTGATGCTTTAAGTAAAGCGGCTTGTCGTTTATTACCTTTAATTGGGGTTGAAGGTGTAACAAAAGTTTCTGCTTCAGTAGGGGCTGAACAAGAATATTTCTTAGTTGATGATAAATATTATCAAGAACGTATGGATTTAAAATTAACAGGTAGAACTTTATTTGGTGCTATGGCTCCAAAAGGACAAGAATTAGAAGATCATTATTTTGGTTCTTTAAAACGTAAAGTTGCTGCGTTTATGAAAGATTTAGATACTGAATTATGGAAATATGGAATTCCATCTAAAACTAAACATAACGAAGTAGCACCTGCACAACATGAAGTTGCTTGTGTTTATGCAAAAGTTAACATTACAACAGATAACAACCATTTATTAATGCAAATTGCTCAAGATATTGCTAAAAAACATGGTTTACGTTGTTTATTACATGAAAAACCATTTGCTGGAGTTAATGGATCTGGTAAACATGATAACTGGTCAGTTATTACAAATACAGGAATTAACTTATTTAATCCAGGAAAAAATCCTGAAGAAAATAAACCTTTCTTAGCTGCTTTAGCTTGTACAATTAAAGCTGTTGATGAATATGCTGAAATTTTACGTATGTCAATTGCTTCTGCTGGAAACGATCATCGTTTAGGTGCTAATGAAGCTCCACCAGCAATTATCTCAATGTTCTTAGGTGAAGAATTAGATAAAGTTGTAGAAGATATTTGTACTGGTAAAAAATCTGATCATGAAGAACTTGGACGTTTTGATACAGGTGTTTCTGTTGTTCCAACATTCTCTAAAGATAATACAGATCGTAACAGAACTTCACCATTTGCATTTACAGGAAATAAATTTGAATTCCGTGCTGTAGGTTCTGCACAATCTGTAGCTGGTCCAAATACAATCTTAAATGCTATGTTAGCTGAAGAAATGACTCAAATGGCTGATGCTATTGAAGGTGGAAAATCATTTGAAGAAGTTGTTAAAGAATTTATCTCTGAACATAAGAGAATTATCTTTAATGGTGATGGATATTCGGCTGAATGGGAAGAAGAAGCAAAAAAACGTGGACTTCCTAACCACAAAAATACTGTTGACGCATTAAAATGCTTAAAAGATCCAAAATATATTGATATGTTAGATCGTCAAGGTGTTTATACAAAAGTGGAAATTGCTTCACGTTATGAAATCTTATTAGATAACTATATTAAAACAATTCAAGTTGAAGCTTTAACTGCTGTTAAAATGGTTAAAACACAAATTTATCCAGCTGCTTGTGATTATTTAGCTAAAGTATCTTCAGAAGTTATTGCTGCAAAAGAAGCAGGTATTCCAGCGGCATTCTTAACTGATGATGCAACAAAACTTGCAAACTTATTACAAGAAGCAAAAGATAAATTAACAACATTAGAAAATAATATTGCTAAAGCACAAGCAAGTGATGCTGAAATCTTTGAAACTGCAACTATGTGGAAAGATGAAGTATTCGGTATGATGCAATCATTAAGAGAAACAGTGGATACAATTGAAGAATTAGTTGATGATTCTTATTGGCCAATTCCAACTTATGTAGACTTATTATTTGGTATTTAGTATATATAAAAATCGGTTCTATGAACCGATTTTCTTTTCCTTTCTTTTAAGTATAAAATAAATGATTAAAAGCATGATCAATGCCCCTATTGAATCAATACACACATCTCTTATTTGTCCAGCTCTGCCAGGAATAAAGAGTTGGTGAAATTCATCGCTACAGGCATATAAAGCAGTAAATATAAACGATTTTATCAATGGATTTTGTTTATGTATAAAAGTTTTATAAAGTAAGAATGCAAGAATGGCATATTCTGTCATATGAGCACATTTTCTTACAATAAAGGAAAGGGTATCTCTTGTAATTGGTAGAATGTGAATAATGATATCCACAATAAAATTACTTTGTTTGGAAGAATCGTTTCCTGGAGTTTGTGACATCACAAAGATAAAAAGCATCCAAAGTATTGTAAGTATTAAATATTTATTTTTTTTCATATGTGCATTATAACAAATAATATTTATAAAATAAATGTGTCAAGCAAAAATGAAAATGTCCCAAAAAATGTTAAACATTAGCACCAGAACGGTGCTTTTGTTTTTGAACATAATTATTGTATGAAGCTCTTTTCCAAGGATGAGACATTGGAGGAATGTATTTCTTTTTAACTTTCTTTACTTTTTTGTCAGGTTCATCATCAAATTCCTTTGAAAATCTTTCTTGCTCAGGAACTTCTTCCATTAGATATAAAGTGTCAAGTATGTTTACAAAGAGAGAACCATCAAAAGCTTCAATAACCATGCAATCAGTTTTATTGTTGAAATATCGTTTTGCTCCTTCATTGGATGTTGGTAAATAATATTTGTTTTTAAAACGGATACAGTGAGCGGTGTCAATCTTTCTAGGTGACAATACTGCAAGTGTATGATTGATTTCTTCAATATCGGGTTGCTTCTCGTATACTGATTTGGTAGTATTGAGTTGTAGAGCGAATTGATCATTGAATTTTTTTA
>UQVG01000251.1 GCA_900544435.1 uncultured Erysipelotrichaceae bacterium
ATTACTGAAATATATTTAATATATGAATCATGATCTTTATTTCTGTTCATTTAAATCACCTCGTATCAATATCATACATGAAAGTATATGCTAATACCTGCTTATATAAGACGGTATTAGCTTTTTTAACATTATATAATACATTTAAAGAAAAGGGGGATTTGCATGTTAAAAAGAATTATAAATAAAATTAAATATCGTTTTATTAAAGAAATTATTTTAGTAGATAGTGAAAATATTGGTTATCAAATACCTGAAGAGATACCACAACATGTTTTAATTTATCTTTTTATAAGTCAACCACTACCTGAAGAATTTTTAGATAAGTATAAAAATAATAGATATCTTAAAATAATTGATATTTCATCTTTAAGAAAAGAAAGAGTAACTAAAAATATTATGGATTTTTGTATTGTTACTCAATTAACAGAACTTATTTTTCTTGTTTCAAAGAAAACAAAAGTGATTATTTGTTCAAAAGATAGAGGATATGATGCAAGTATTGATTATTTAAAACAAAAGTATTCTTTTTATCAAATTGAAAGGTATCCAGGAAGTGTAGGATGTTATTATTATGATGGAAATAGTGATTATTATGAAATTATGGAAAAAATTGATGATCAGTTAAAAAATACAATACTTAATCATACTAATATGGACTCATTGAAAGCAGTACTTGATAAAAAACAAAGGAGAGCTTTTCTTGTTAAAGAATATGTTAATCAAATAGGAATGGTTAAAACAAGTATTGAATTTGATGTTTATCAGATGGCTTATGAAGTTTATTATTCTGGTACAAAATTAGGTTTGTTTATTGATAAAGAAGAAGCTTTAAATGAATATAATAAATGTGTTGATAAGCTACACGATACCTATGATAAATACGGAACACACAAAAGGTTTGTACGTTCACAACAATTAAATATTAGACAATACATAGAAGAAGCTTATAAACAAAATCTACCTTTAGAAGATTATTTGATTCATTATTTAGGAAGTAATCAAGGAAGATTAGTATATGGAATTTATATGAGTTAGAGGACATAATAAAATTATATGATGAAAATTTTAGAGTATTGAATCATTGATGAAATATATTTTATAAAATAAAAGAGGATGATAATTATGGAAAAAGAACATGAACTTACAAAAGAATTTGTGAAAAAATATATAAGATATGGAACTTTTTATAGAGAAGCATGTTTACAAGGATATAAAAATGTAGAAAGACTTTCAACTTTGCAAGCTAAAGAAGAAACGGAAAAGTTTGAACGTGAAAATAAAGTTTTTATTGAAGAGGAAAAAAGTAAGCAATTAAATAATAAGTCACAAGGTAATTATAAAGAAGAAAATTCTTCGCATTATTTATTATGGTTTATTAGTGAGTATGTAGTGATTTTCTTGTTTTTCTTTTACACTTTAAATGACGAAATGGATTCTTTTATGTCTGTGATTTCTGTTGCTTTGTTTTTTACAGTCATTTTATATTTTTTTACATTAATTTTATTAGGTAATCCTGATAATTCATCAATGGTTAAAAATTCAAATATTTCAATACCTAAGACAACCAAAAAAAAATCAAAACCAAAAAAAATAGAATGTTGTCCTAAATGTGGAAGTACAAATATTTTTCTCTATGATGATGCTCCTGGAGGGTATGATGCAATTTATAATTGGTATACATTTAACCCAATGGATCGTATCTATTATAAAAAGAGAAAAAAGAAAGTGATTTCTAAGAAAAAGGTTGCTGCAGCACTTATGACAGGAGGGGCATCTATTCCATTTACAAAAGGAGTAAAAAAGAAGGTATCTAGTGAATGGATGTGTAAAGATTGTAATTATCAGTGGTACAGAAAATAAGAAATAAATATAAACTATTATAATATAAAAAAAGAATAACTATGAGTGTTTTATATTTTAATGCTTTTTATGTTTCTATATTATTGTCAACAGCTATTAAGTGTCTGTTAATATGCAATGCATAAAAAATGAATATTGACATTTCACAATATATATCAAGTTTAAACGTTGACCATCTTGTGATATAGTAATATTATAAATAATATTTATTAATTTAGTAAATAGGTGGTTATTTAATATGATTGTATATCAAGAAAATAAACGAGAATTTTTACATGATGTTAGGTTAGATTTGATTGAAGAAAAAATAGAAAAAAGAGTAAAAGAAGTATTACATAAAAATACAGCCCGTAATGAATATGTATCTTGGATGAACTCAATGCAGTATATGTATAAAGTAATGGAAGATAAACGAATTCCAGACAATAGTAAGATTGCAATTGAATATCGTATACCAAATTCTAATAAAAGAGTTGATTTTATTATTAGTGGAGAAGATGAATTTTCAAGAGAAAGTGCAGTTGTTATTGAATTAAAGCAATGGCAAGAAATTGAAAAAGTTCAAACAAAGGAAGCAATTGTTAAAACTTATTTACAAGGAAGACTAGTAGAAACTACACATCCCTCTTATCAAGCATGGTCATATGTTAGTATGATAGAAGATTATAATGAAGACGTGAGAAAGTATAAAATAAAATTACAGCCATGTGCATATTTGCATAATTATCGTTTAAGAGATAATGATGACTTATTAGATGAAAATTATCAATTTTATATTAATATGGCACCTGTTTTTACAAGAGGAGATACTGATAAATTAGCGGCATTTATTGCTAAATATATAAAAAAGGGAAATCCTGATGTTTTGTATCATATTGAAAATGGCCGTATCATTCCAAGTAAATCTTTACAAGATAATTTGTTATCGATGTTAAAAGGAAACAAAGAATTTGTCTTAATAGATGATCAAAAAGTTATTTATGAAAAGGCAATAACAATAGCTAAAAATTATACAAATAAAAAACAAGTGTATATTATTCATGGTGGACCAGGAACAGGTAAAACGGTTCTTGCAATTAATATGCTTGTAGCAATTTTAAATATTGATCAAAATGTTATGTATGTTACAAAAAATGCTGCGCCTAGAGAAGTTTATAGAAAAAAATTAACAGAAGGAAAATATAGAAAAGCATATATTGACAATTTATTTAAAGGATCGGGTTCGTTTACACAATCTATTAATAATGATTTTGATTGTTTAATTGTTGATGAAGCACATCGTTTAAATGCTAAATCAGGGATGTTTCAAAATCTTGGTGAAAATCAAGTTAAAGAAATAATTCGAGCTGCAAAAACAAGTATATTTTTTGTTGATGACTATCAAATAGTTACAACAAAAGATATAGGAAGTACAAATGAAATAAAAAAATGGTGTCAGTATTTTAATGCAGATGTGTATGAGGATACACTTATTTCACAATTTAGATGTAATGGGAGTGATTCTTATTTATCTTGGATTGATTCTGTACTAGAAATTACTTCTAATGTAGATGATAAATTTGATTTGAATTATGATATTCGTATATGTGATACACCACAAGAGGTATTTAATTTGATTGTCGAAAAAAATAAAATTAATAATAAATCACGTATGGTAGCTGGCTATTGTTGGGATTGGATTAAAGATGGAAAGAATTATTCAAATATTCATGACATAAAAATAGATGATTTTGAAATATCATGGAATTTAGGATCATCATCTACGTGGGCTATTGATCCTGAATCAGTTAATGAA
>UQVG01000252.1 GCA_900544435.1 uncultured Erysipelotrichaceae bacterium
ACTAATAATAATTAAAAAATTCAAATGAAAAGTAGTATTTTTTTAACTAAAGTAAAAAAGCTACGATTTAAAATCGTAACTTTCTTAATTATTCAGTTTCAAATTGACTGTAATAAAGTTGATGATAATAACCTTGTTTTTGAAGCAATTCTTCATGATTACCAATTTCTACAATATGTCCTTGATCCATAACGATGATTTGATCTGCATTTTTTATCGTTGATAAACGGTGAGCAACAATAAAGGTTGTTCTTCCTTTCATCATTTCATCAAAAGCTTTTTGAATTTGTAATTCTGTACGCGTATCGATTGAACTTGTTGCTTCATCTAAAATCAACATTGGTGGATGTGTTAACATAATACGTGCAATACACACAAGTTGCATTTGTCCTTGAGACATATTTCCACCATCTTCTTCAACCATTGTATCGTATCCTTGAGGAAGAGACATAATATATTTATGCACACGTGCTTTTTTAGCTGCTTCTATGATTTCTTCATCACTGGCTTCTGGTTTTCCATAAGCAATATTTTCTTTAATAGTCCCTTTAAATAACCAACTATCTTGTAAAACCATTCCATACAATTTTCTTAAATCATCTCGGTTCATATCTTCAATATTGACACCATCAATTGTAATTTTTCCACCTTGTGGATCATAGAAACGCATTAATAAGTTAATTAATGTTGTTTTTCCACATCCTGTTTTACCTACAATGGCTGTCATTGTTCCTGGTTTAGCTTCATAGTTAAAATCTTGAATTAATGGTTTACTTGGATCATAACTAAAATTTAAATGATCAATGATAATATGTCCTTGTTTATTTTCAATGATTTTAGATGTTGTTAATTCTTGGATTGTTTCTTCATCTAATAATGCAAAGACTCTTTGACTTGCAGCAATGGCTGTTTGCATTTCTGACATAACGGATGATATTTCGTTAAATGGTTTTGTATATTGGTTAGCATATGTTAAAAAGCTTGAAAGAATACCTACTGTAAATGAACCATTTAATACTTGAAATGCTCCAAAGATACCAACAGCAGCATAAACAATACTATTAACTAAACGTGTTGTGGGATTAATTAAAGCCCCATAGAATTGTGAAATAACCCCACTTTTATGCATACGTTCATTAATTTCATTAAACTTTTCTTCGTTTTGTTCTTGATAATCAAAAATATTAACAATTTTTTGATTACCTATCATTTCTTCACAATAACCATTCATTTCCCCTCTTAAAGCTAATTGTTCTTGGAAATAAGAATGTGTTCTTTTAACAATCAAAGAAGCAACAAGTAAAGAAAGTGGTGTTAAAACAACCACAATGACAGCTACCGAAAAATGAATATAAGCCATAATCAAAATAGTTCCTACAATTGTTGCAATTCCTGTAAGTAAGGATGTAAAACTTTGTAATAAACCTTGTCCAATTAAATCAATATCATTGATCAATCTTCCTAAAATATCTCCATGACTTGTAGCATCAATATATTTTAAAGGAAGAACTTGGATTTGATCAAATACTCTATTTCTTAAATCATTCGTAATATTATAAGTAATTGTATTTGTAATTTGTCCCATGATCCATTGAATCAAAGAAACAATTAAAATAACAATTCCAATAAAAACAAGTTTATTCAATAACGCTTGAAAATGAACTTGATTCTTTCCAACTAATAAATCTATTGCTTGACCTATTAAAACAGGTGTAAGTAAAGTAAAGACAACAGAGACAATTGATAAAAGTGTTAATAACATAATTAAAAAACGATAAGGTTTACAATATGTAAGCAATCTTTTAATTGTTTTTTTATCCATTGTAATCACCATCCTTACTATTTTGAGATTCATAAATTTCTTTATAAACCGTACAATTCTTTAATAATTCTTCATGACAATCAAAACCAACAAGTTCACCATGATATAAAACCATAATACGATCACATCTTTTTAAAGATGCCGTTCTTTGTGAAATAACGATTTTTGTCATTTCTTTTAATTCTTGTAATTGTTTTTGTAAAGCTGCATCTGTCGCATAGTCTAACGCACTTGAACAATCGTCTAAAACTAAAATGTCAGCTTGTTTATAAAGTGCTCTAGCTATTGTTAAACGTTGTCTTTGTCCACCAGAGAAGTTTTTCCCACCTTGAACAACAGCGCTTTCTATTCCTTGAGGAAGACGACTTACAAACTCTTTAGCTTGTGAAACTTCTAAAGCTTTATTCATTGTTTCTTCTTGGTAAGGTTTTGACATACAAATATTTTCTTTAATTGTTCCTGAAATCAATGATGTATTTTGTAAAACATAACTGATATGTTGTCTTAGTGTTTCTAATTTATAATCTTGAATATTTTTACCAGCTATTTTAATTTGTCCACTTCTAACATCATAATTTCTTCCAATAAGGGATACAAGTGTTGATTTACCAGCACCCGTTCCTCCAATAATTCCTACTGTTTCACCTTTATTGATCGTAAATGATAAGTTGTGTAACACATCTTTTTGAAGATATCCAAAGTTGACATCTTTAAATTCAATCATTTTTTCATCAGGAATAAGGGTTGAATAACTTCCTTGATCTTCTACTTGTGGTGTTGTTTCAAGTACTTCAAAAACCCTTTGATAACTTGCTGTAGCTTTATTATAGATTGATAAAACATTCGCAAAGACAATGAGTGCTTGTAAAATACTATTCATATAGTTAATTAAGGCAATAACTTCCCCTTGAGAAAGGCTTCCTACATTAACTTGGAAACCACTGGCATAAATAATAATAATGATTGCAAAGTTTACAATTAAATAAGTAAAAGGATTTAATAAAGCTTGTATTTTACCTACTTTTACTTGTTCATCTTTTTGATTTTTTGTTTCTAAATTAAATCTTTTTACTTCATGATTTTGATTTGAAAAAGCACGAATAACACGAACACCTTTTAAGTTTTCTCTTGCTATTAAAGCAATTTTATCTAATAACTTTTGAATACGAGAAAAATAAGGCATTGAAATAATCGTAATTGATAACATCGATACTGCTAAAATAACAGCTCCTACAACAAAGATCATTGATAAAGAACCACTGATCATAAATGCCATAAATAATGAACCAATCATTAAAAATGGTGCTCTTGATGTAAGACGAATCGTCATCGCTACAGCTAATTGAATTTGTACTACATCATTAATCAGTCTTGTAACTAATGATGGTGCTGTAAGGGTATCTAAATTGGCATCATCATATTGATTGATTTGATGATACATGTCTTTTCTAAGTTGTGTCCCCACACTTTGTGATGTAAGGGAAGCATACCATTGACAAACAAGTGCAAATAAATAACCAAAAACAGCTAAACCAATAAGGACAAGCCCACATTTTAAAATATAATTGGTATCTTTATAAGCAATTCCTTTATCAATGACAGAGGCCATAACAACAGGAACGCATAATTCTAAAGCAGCTTCAAAGATTTTAAATAAAAAACCTAAAGTTGCTGAAAATTTAAACTCTTTTACATATTTTAATAGTTTCACATTCTTCACCTCTGCGTTATTATATGATAAGATTTATCTATATGTAAAATAAGTATGAAAAACTTACCATATGCGGTTTTAGGTGATTCAGGAAATGTGCGAGTAGGAGAAAGTGTATATGCAA
>UQVG01000253.1 GCA_900544435.1 uncultured Erysipelotrichaceae bacterium
TTTGTTTAAAGAGGAGAGATCCTCTTTTTATTTATTGTGATACTTGTATATACATGATAAAATAATGTTTATGAGGAGGATGTTTATGAAAAAAGTAATGTTAGGTGTTTCTTTATATCCAGAACAAGAAACATTAGAAGAAATTGATGCCTATTTAAAAAAAGCATCGACTTATGGTTTTAAAAAAGTATTTACAAGCATGTTTTCAGTACCAGGGACAAAAGAAGAAATTATTGCTTATTTTAAAGATTTTACAAAAATCGTTCATAAATATGGCATGGTTGTTTCTGGGGATTGTAACAGCGAACTTTTTCATAGATTAGGTGCAACTGAAATAGATCTTTCGGTTTTTAAAGATATTGGGGTAGATATTTTAAGAATGGATTTTAGTTTTAATGATGAAAGGGATGCCACTCTTATTAATAATAAAGAAGGTATTAAAATTGAAATGTCTACAAGTTTTATTGAAGTTATTGAAACAGCTATTAAAAATGGGGCAAAACCTGAAAATATTTCTACATGTCATAATTTCTATCCAGAAAGATATACGGCTCCAAGTTTAGAAGCTATTAATGATATTAATAATTATTGGAAAGCAAAAAATATTCCGGTAGCTATCTTTATTTCAAGTTTAGTTAAAGGAAGTCATGGACCATGGCCAGTGAGTGATGGTCTTCCAACCATTGAAGAACATCGAGATATGCCGATAGAAATTCAATTAAAACACTGTTTAGCTTTAGATAATGTTGATGAAATCATTATTGGAAATGCTTATGCAAGTGAAGATGAATTTAAAGCAATTGATCAAGTCATGAAACAAGTCTATGTCGATGTTCCTAAAAATGAAGCTTTTGGTTTTTTAGCTGATTTTATTCCACATGGAATGGTTAAAAGAGTTCCTTTTAAAATTCAATTGGAAGAAGGAATCACAGAACTTGAAAAAGAAATCTTATTCAATTATCCAACGCATAGTGATTTAGGTGATTGTATGAATTATATGTTACGTTCTCGTTGGACAAGAATGATTTATAAAGGAAAAGAAATTCCTTGTCGTCCTTGTAACAAGACTCACTATACAAGAGGGGATGTTGTTATTGTCAATGACAACCTTGTACATTATCGAGGAGAAATTCAAATTGTTTTAAAAGATATGAAAGTAGATGGACAAAGAAATTTATTGGGTCATATTGATGAAAGTGAAATCTTTATTTTAGAACATATTAAAGCCAAAGATATTTTTACCTTTGTTGAATAAAGTAGATGTAAATCTACTTTTTCTTATGGCGTAAAAAGAAAAAATATGACATAATGAGTGAGGTGATAATATGGAAAATACAAAAAAGGAAAAGAAAGAATATACAAAAGATTCATTAGATGATGGAGTCATTACAACAGGTTTTTTAGAAGTATTGCCTGATGGATTTGGCTTTATTAGAAATGCAAATTATTTATCAGATCCTCATGATGTCTATGTCTCTCAATCACAAATTTATAAATTCAAATTAAAAACAGGCGATTTTATTACAGGTGTTGTTAGAGAACCAAAAGCATCTGAAAAGTTTAGATCTCTTTTACATATTCAAAAAATCAATCATTATGATTTAGAAACAGCAATGAAAAGAAAATCCTTTGAAAGCTTAACACCAATTTTTCCAAATGAAAAAATTAGTGTTGGTAAAAGTGGTAAAATAGCGATGCGTATGATTGATTTACTTGCGCCTATTGGAAAAGGACAAAGAGGAATCATTGTTTCACCACCAAAGGCAGGAAAAACAACACTTTTAAAAGATATTGCTTTAGCTGTTAAAGAAAATAATAAAGATATACATATTTTAATTTTATTAATTGATGAAAGACCAGAAGAAGTAACGGATATTAAAGAAGCTGTTGAAGGAGATAATGTGGAAGTTCTTTATTCAACGTTTGATGAAACACCAGATCGACATAAAAAAGTATCAGAAATGGTCATTGAAAGAGCAAAACGTCTTGTTGAACATGGTCAAGATGTAATGATTTTATTAGATAGTATAACACGTTTAACACGTTCTTATAATTTGATTTGTTCGCCATCAGGAAGAACACTTTCAGGGGGATTAGATCCAAACTGTCTTTATATGCCAAAGAGATTTTTTGGTGCGGCCAGAAATATGAGAGAAGGGGGAAGTCTTACTATTCTTGCAACTGCTCTTGTAGATACAGGAAGTCGTATGGATGATGTTATTTATGAAGAGTTTAAAGGAACAGGAAACATGGAACTTGTATTATCTCGTGCAATGCAAGAAAAACGCATTTTTCCAGCAATCGACATAGCTAAATCCGGAACAAGAAGAGAAGATTTATTATTAAGTGAAAAAGAACTACAAGTGAACCATATGATTCATTATTCATTAAATGGGACACGTGCGAGTCAAAATTTAGATGATGCGCTTTTATTATTTAGAAATACTAAAAATAATGATGAACTTATTGAAACAATGTTAAAAAGAAAGTAGGATAGAATTTCTATCCTTTTTAAATAGGTGATATATGATAGAAATAAGACATGAAAAACTAAATATAGAAAAACCTTATAGATGTATTGTTGTTTCTGATATTCATAGTCATTTAGATCGTTTCAAACAGCTTTTAAAAGAAGCACGATATACTACACAAGACTATTTGATTATTGATGGAGATTTTGTAGAAAAGGGAACACAAGCCATAGAAACAGTACACTATCTTCAATATTTACAACAAAAAAGCCAAAGGGTATATGTTTTACTAGGTAATTGTGAATATGCTTTAGATGCATTGATTAATGATGATGATCTTTGTCAAGAAATGTTACATTACTTACGTAAAATTGGTAAAAGTGGAATGATTGATCAAATTGTTTCTCGAAAACATTTAGATTTGAAGAAAGAAAAACCACAAATTTTACAAAAAATTGTAAGAGAATCTTTACAAGAAGAACTTAATTATATAGCGAGTTTGCCTACTTCAATAGAAACCGATGATTTTTTATGTATTCATGCTGGGATTGAAAACAAAAATGATTGGCAAAATGCACCGCTTTCTTCATTTATCGAAAAAAGAGATTTTCAAAAAGTAGGTCATTGTTTAAAAAAATATGTCATAGTAGGTCATTTGCCAACGTCTAATTTTTATCAAGATCAAATTAAAAATGATGTTTTGATGGATTTTGATAAAAAAATAATTAGTATTGATGGCGGAACAGGGGTTAAATTTATCAGTCAATTGAATGCACTTATTATTGAAAATGATGGTAAGAATTTAACTTTTAAGAATCATTTTGTACAACCTTTACCAATCTATAGAACAAAACAAGACAAATTTGTAGAAAATAAGGAAAATCATAAGGTTTCCTGGCCAAATTTTGAAATAGAAATTTTAGAAAAAAGAGAGGAATTTTCATTTTGTAAAGTTATTCATACAAACCAAATGTTATGGATCAAAAATGAATTTATTTATTTGAAAAATAAACACTTTTATTGTTTAGATGATTATATTGATCATTTTATAACGGTTCATGAAAATGAAGATGTTAAAGTAATAGGATTATATGGAAAATTTGCCTATATTATCAAAAATAAAGAAATAGGCTGGATAGAAAGCGGATATTTAGAAAAAATATAATTCTTTAGAAATTTTTAGAA
>UQVG01000254.1 GCA_900544435.1 uncultured Erysipelotrichaceae bacterium
ATTAATGTCGAATATATTAACTAGTCACCAATGTATCTGTTAAGCCTTGTTTTTTCATCAACCGCGATCTTACGAATTGAATTCTTGGTCTTAGGTGTCTGCCACTTACCACGAATATACTGTCTGCGAATATGAATGTATTTACCATCAAAATCTTCAAACGTTAAAGATAAGCATTCAGATACACGCATGCCTGTCATATACATCGTCCAAATTGCGTATGCCGTATCTTTCCATGCTCCATCTCTAGATGTTACTGCATATTCAAAAAGTGTCTTAAAATCATTTTTAGGCACGATTTCAAGCTTCTTAGCCTCAGTGGCTACAGGTTTAACCAAAGGCGCCATCTTAAAAAATGGATCATTGATAATACCATAGTATTTCTTCGCGAATCTAAAGATATTTCTAAGATTGGTTAATAAAGTCTTTTTAGTTGAATACTTATAAGATTTGATTTGTGGCAATTCAAAAAAGTTATCGATATCAAGATATGTAATCTTGGCCATCTTCTTATCATTAAGCGGAGACAACATATTCAGATACACTCTTTTTGTATCCAGTGTGGATGGCTTCAACGTTCTTGATTTAAATTCATACCATTTTAATGTAACATCATAGAATGTTACGTTCTGGTCTCCAACAACCTTTAACTGCATGAATGTAGATTCAGCAGCTACTGCTTCTTTTCTAGTGTTAAACCATTTAGAATTTTTTTGAACACGATCTCCATTAAAATCAGTATAGTAACAACGGTAACACCATTGTTTCTTTCCATTGTGTAGACGCTCATAAATAGGCATTTAAATTTCCTCCGTTCTATGCTAAAATGAGCACATAAAAAGTTTGATGTGGTAGTCACCTTTTTATGCGAGAGTATTGGTAGTACTCTTAATCGTCCTGGATGTTGGTAGCATCCAGGATTTTTTATTTTGCTTCGTTTTTTAATTTTCTCAATATTTCTCCAGCGAATTCTGTACCGCTTCGATTAATTGAGATTTTAATTTCTCCATCAACTGTATTCAGTATTAAAGTTCCTGCTGTTAATGTTTTTTTGTAGAATACGTTCCTGATCTGACTCCAATTCCACTCTTTAAACTTATATCCAAACATATTTTTAGAACATTTTATCAGACGCTTTTTAGTTGCTACAAAGCATTTTCCATTTACAGTAATGAATGGAAGATTAAGTCTTTCATCTGAATCCAGCATCGCAATAATCTGTTCAAAGCATTTGACTGCATTTTTTTTAGAAATGCCACCAATCAACTCATTGTTGATTGAATAGTAATATGCTTCCATTGCAATTTCATGATTAGTCATAATAAATTCCTTTCTTTCTGAATGATAAATTCAAAATTTTATAGATTTTGTAAGATAAATTTGGCGTACTTGCAAAGATTTGATAATATAGATGGGCACGCTTTTTGTTGAAAATATGCAAAATGCGAATTATAATTTGAATACCGGAGGTACTTACTCCTCGACAGGTCAATAGTCGGTGGATGGTTAAGAATACTAAGCGTATGTTAAGTACGTCGTCCCGATTAGATCCCACTCAATGAGTGGGATTTTTTGTTATATATTCTTATTCCTGTCGATTACCATTTTGTTGATGTCAACAAAATGGTTTTAGATTCAATAAAAAAACCGTTCATCATAGAACGACTTTTCATACCCCGCGGTGCCTACATACGGTATGAATATATGTATCACCGAAATTTCGGCGCTAAGGCCATAATTTAATTATATCCTAATTGAAAATTACTGAATTGTCAATTCTACTGTTTTTCTTTGGCTTGTGTAAAAGCTTCTATGATACCTTTTTGCTTAATTAGTGATTAGGAGTTCATGGGTGGGAGCTTATACCAATCGTATGGAAATCCTAACTTTTTAAATATTTCATTTTCGTCGATTGAATTAATGCTCTTGGATAAATGAACCATTCTTTTTCGTATTGAATTGTTAAAAGTAGCGAAGTTACCAGGAGCAAGGAAAATTCGCATTGTTACAAAAACGTTAAATACATCCTGTTTGTTATCACTATTTCTAATGTTATAAAGACTATGTAGTTCATTTAAATATTGCGCATGTCCTTTACATTTGAAACCAATAAACTTGTTGCTATGAGCTGTTATATTTCGGATTTCATGAATGTACGTTAAATAAGATAACAATTTCTTAGAATCTAAATAAATAGTTGATACATTTAATGCATTATTTGCAAAATCACTAAATTTTTTAGCTATCTTGTTTTGATCGGATTGTTTCATTAGTTCATAAAATTGAACTACTTGCCCGAACGATAGATAATTCATAATTACCCATAGAGGAACATTAAAATGATGGTTTAAATAATGTTTGACAGAATTATCGTTTTTTTCTCTTTCCTTTTGTGCAATTGTTTTAGAAATACCTGAAATTAAATTAACAGTTTTTGTGATTTTTGAACAATCAAAATTATTTACATTCAAATAGGAATAATCTTCTGGATGTGATTCAGAAAAATAATAAGCAATCATTGATTTTAAACACTTTTCTATATCAATAGTAGCTTTTAGAAAAATACTTTTTATTTCCTTGTCAAAATAATAAACTGATAAAATTTCGTTAAAAGATACATCATGTAAATAATTATCTGTTCCAGGAATCATAAAAAACTTAGAATAATAATTTATTACGTTGTAATAATTGTTACAAAGTAAAGATAGTTTAGCAGATTCTTCATCATGTACGACTAACCCTCTGCTTTTTAAAATACCAATTTGCTCATCTAATGTTTTAAATGGTTTAGACATTTTTGTAATCTCCTCCTAACAAAAAAAGCCCCTCAAAATGAGAGACTTTCTTGCGCGAGTAGGTTCACTTAGAATTCTCTACCGCTATCCTTGTCCTCATTTTACTAAATTATATTTTGGTTGTCAAACAATATGTCGTTTGTCAACTCCATTTTATAATCAAATCCAGATATAATTACATACCTAAATTACTTATTATCCTTCTTAACTCTTTCGTATTCCATTTGTGTGACTGTATCCACTGTGTGCTGGCCTTTGTCGTCTAGTGATCTATAAATAGTAAGATGTTCTTTTTCATGGGGAGTAAGGATAAATTCAAGAGATTCTTCTTTTGTTGGTATTAAAGATACTTCACCATCAATCGAAGCAAGTAATGCATCAAATTCGATACCGGTACCGTTCGCAAGTTTTTTGACCGCTTGAATAGATGGAGTAATGTCTTTTTTTCTTCCAGAAGGTTTAAAATTGTTTTCTAACATTGAAATGTACCCTTTGCTTAGACTACATTTAGAAGCAAGTTCAGCAGTAGTTAAATTGTTTTCTATTCTATATTGTTTAATAATTTCTCCGAGTCTCATTTAATATTCTCCTATATATTTATACTATTCTACATTTAATATATTAAACAAATTGAACCGTTTTAGCAAGAAAAAAGTTTAATATTTTAAACAAAACTATTGAATTACGATGTTTAATATGTTAAACTCCAAGTGTACAAAAGAAAGGTGGTGATTGAGATGGGATTCAAAATTAAGGAATTGCGAGAAAAAGAAAGGCTTAACTAGCAATTTGGTGACTTTGCTATAATTCTGTGTTTTATCACTT
>UQVG01000255.1 GCA_900544435.1 uncultured Erysipelotrichaceae bacterium
TTAAATACTAATCATTTAACTTTATCTGTTTTAAAAGAACAAGGGATTGATGGAGCGTTTTTAGCAAGAGAAATTCCATTAAAAGAAAAACAAATGATTGGACAAAATTGTAAATTAAAAACAATGGTTCAAGTTCATGGTGTTGAATATATGGCTTATTCGAAAAGAAAATTATTATCTAATTATAAAGAATATACACATCTTGATTTTAATGTTGATAAAAATGCTCATATTGAAATTAAAGCAAATGGTATAGATGATCATTGTCATATTTATGAGGATTTTTATGGAACACATATAACTTCAGCTAATCAAATGTGTGCTTTAGATGTATTAAATCAATTTGTTGATTTTGATTATTTATATATTGATGGTCAATATATAAATGAAACAGATTTGTTAGAAATTGTTCATCTTTATGTACAAGCACAGAATGCTATTGAAAATCAAACATATAATAAAGAATCAATAGAGTTGATGCAGTTGCTTTATCGTTTAACGCCAAGTGTACATTATTATCACAGTTTTTTATTTGATTCTACTGTTTATAAAATTTCTGATGTAAGAAAGAGAGAAGAAAATGAGAAAAGTTAGTCAAATTATTAATGGAAAAAGAGTCATTGTAAAAAAACCTGAATTACTTGCACCAGCAGGTAATTTAGAAAAATTAATAGTGGCTATTTTATATGGTGCAGATGCTGTTTTTATTGGTGGAAAAGAGTTTTCTTTACGTTCAAGTGCCTCTAACTTTTCTTTAGAGGATATTAAAGAGGCTGTATCATTTGCACATGCACACCAAGCAGCAATTCATGTGACATGTAATATTATTTTACATGAAGATAATTTAGAAGGTTTAGAAGAATATCTTTCAAAATTAGATGAAATTGGGGTAGATGCAATTATTGTAGCTGATCCTTATATTATGTCTTTAGCGAAGAAATTAAACTTAAAATTAGAAGTCCATGTTTCTACACAGCTCTCTACTATGAATACGAGTGCAATTCGTTTTTATGAAAATTTAGGTGTTGATCGTGTGGTTTTTGCTAGAGAAGTAGACTATCAAGATTTAAAAGAAGTACGAGAAAAGGTAGATATTGATCTTGAATATTTTATACATGGTGCAATGTGTATTCATTATTCTGGAAGATGCATGCTATCAAATTATTTTTCAAGAAGGGATGCTAACCGTGGTGGATGTTCACAATCATGTCGTTGGTACTATGATATTTTTGAAGATGGACAACAATTAAATCATGATGGAATTGTTCCTTTGAGTATGTCTAGTAAAGATATGTCTTTAGTTGATGAATTACCTAAACTTATTGAATTAGGAGTGGATTCTTTTAAAATAGAGGGACGTATGAAATCTTTACATTATATTGCGACTGTTGTTTCTACTTATCGTAAATTAATTGATACTTATTGTAAAGATCCTGATCATTTTGATGCTGATGGTTATCGAAAAGAAATTGAAAAAGCGGCTAATAGAGCCTTATGTACTGGTTTCTTTAAAGATTTTCCAAATAGTGAGTATCAGCTTTATAATCAAAGAGATGAACATCCTACACAAGATTTTTGTGCACGTGTTTTAAGCTATGATGCAAGTAAGAAAGAAGCTATGATTGAACAAAGAAATTATTTTAAAGTAGGAGATATGATTGAATTTTTCTCACCACACCATGAAAATATTTTAATTGAAGTTAAAGAAATATATAATGAAGATAGAGAATCAGTTGAAGTAGCAAATCATCCAATGGAAATTCTTTATTTAAAGTGTGATCAACCATTGTTTGAGTTTGATATGGGAAGGAAGGTTATTTTAAATGAAAAATAGTATTATTATTGGAATTGCTGGAGGAAGTGCTTCGGGTAAAACTTCTATTTCTAGACAAGTGTATGAATTTTTTAAAGGAAGTCATACAACATGTATTATTAAACAAGATGATTATTATAAAGATCAAAGTCATCTTTCATTTGAAGAAAGAGTGAAAACAAACTATGATCATCCTTTTGCTTTTGATAATGATTTACTTGTTGAACAATTAAAGCAATTAAAAGAAGGAAAATCAATTTCTAAACCTACATATGATTATACTCAACATACAAGAAGTGATATTGTAGAAACAATTACCCCAAGAGATGTTTATATTCTAGAGGGACTATTTGTCTTATATGATGAAAAAATTAGAGATTTATGTGATATTCTTGTTTTTGTAGATACAGATGCTGATATTCGTTTTATTCGTCGTTTAAAGAGAGATATTGAAGAAAGAGGACGTTCTATTGATTCAGTATGTAATCAATATTTAGAAACAGTAAGACCAATGCATGAACAATTTGTTGAACCTTCAAAAAAATATGCACATATCATTATTCCTGAAGGTGGAAATAACACAGTAGCGATAGACCTTTTAATTACTAAAATTTCAAGCGTCATTGATGCCAAGGAGTAAAAAATGTATTGTACAAATTGTGGTCGAAAAATTGAAAATGGTGAACGATATTGTCCTTATTGTGGAACAAAAACATTTGATGAACACGAGTTCAACCAACAAAATGCTAATTTTAATATTCCTAGACGAAGTATTCCTGTGTGTATTATTTTATCGATTATTACTTTTGGAATTTATGGCATTTATTGGCTTTATTGCCTTGCTAATGATGTTAATACTCTTACAGGAGAAGAAGAATCATCTGGTTTTAAAGTTCTTGCTTTAAGCATTATTACTTTGGGTTTATATGAACTTTATTGGCTTTATAAAGTTGGAGTGAGATTAAGTAATTTTCAAGCATATCAAGGAGAAATGGTAGATAGTTATCGTGCTCTTGTGTATTTGCTTTTAGGAATATTTGGATTAAATATTGTTGCAAGAGCGCTTATTCAAAATGATTTGAATAAATATGCAACTGATTTATAAAATAAAACTAGATATTTAAAGTGGAATATGCTATATTATTGATTACGAGGTGACTTAAAATGGATAAAGATAAAGTATTACTTACGAAATCTGGTGTAGAAAAACTTGAAGAAGAAAGAGATAATTTAATTAATGTTGAAAGACCTAGAGTCATTGAAGAATTACAATTAGCTCGTTCTCAAGGTGACTTATCAGAAAACGCTGATTATGATGCAGCTAGAGATAAACAAGCTCAAATCGAACAAAGAATTAAAGAAATTGAATACATGCTTCAAAATGCAGAAATCATTTCTGAAGAACAAATGGATTTAAATGTTGTTAAACCAGGGACAACAGTTACAATTTTAGATTTATCTTTAGATAATCCTGAAGAAGAAAAATATACAATTGTAGGTTCTTTCGAAACTGATCCTGTTAATGGTAAGATTTCAAATGAATCACCACTTGCTAAAGCACTTATTGGTCATGGAATTAATGAAATTGTGACTGTAGGGGTTGCTGAAGCATATGATGTAAAAATCGTAGATATTGAATTTACTGCATAAAACAACAATTTATTGTTGTTTTTTGTTTATATAATAAAGTAAATAGTAAATGATTAAAAGACATAATGGTTTTATAAAAAGACTAAAATGAATGTCTTTTAGATGAAATAAAAGTTGAATAAGACAATAAGTCATTGA
>UQVG01000256.1 GCA_900544435.1 uncultured Erysipelotrichaceae bacterium
ATCAGTTTCTTTTACATCTCCTTTTAAAGGATTATAAACAGATGTAGAAGATGTAACAACATATTTTCCACAATGAATATGTGGTAATAATATTTCTATATCATTGGAACAATATGCCAAGTTATCATATATTACATCAAAATATTTATCACTAAGGTTATTAATTATACTTAATTCATCATGTCTATCCAATCTAATTCTTTTAACTTTATTTCCAAAAGAATCACTAGTTAACCCTCTAGTTGCTATTGTTACATCACAATTACTTTTTAATAATTCATCAACCAAATGAATTCCAAAGAATCTTGTACCGCCTAAAACTAAAACTTTCATTATATTTTCTCCTCTTTTTCATTAAAAACTCTATAGTATATTGCCATAATTTGATCATAATAATATTTTCTACTTGGAAAATATACATGATTTTTTATAGAATTATCTGTCTCAAAAACATACATTTTTACTAACCATATAATTTCATGACAAATAAAATTTGAAGTTCTTTTTAGGATTTTATATTTTTGATATTCTTTAAAAAAACTATCAATCTGTTCTTTTTCAAGTTGTGGAACATTTAAATGTTTAAACTTAACAAATTCCACTTCGCTAACATCTAATCTAGCTGATTCCCAATCAATTAAATAAACATTTTCATTATTTGTAAGAACATTCAATGCATGAAAATCATGATGAACTATTGATATATCCGATTTATTATACAAATTATCAACGTACAATTTCTCAATCAACATTTTTGCTTTTTCTATTAGCTTTGGGAATTTCTTATTCGCATCATCCAATACACATCTAAAATACCTTTTATAATACCCATCAATATCCACAAATAAAAGTTTCTCATTTTCATTTACTATTTCATCATTTACATTAACTTTTAGGACACAATGATATCAGCACAACAGCTGATATATATACTGATGTTTTAAAATCTCAGCAACAAAAAGTAGCTCAAATCATTGAATTTAACTTAGAAAATGATTAAATAAGCGATTTTAAGCGACAAATAAAAGATGTATTTAAAAAAAACGTTGAATTTATCAACGTTTTTTGACTTCTTATTTTATTCTACACCAATAATAAATGAATAAACTGGTTGTTTACCTTCAATAACGTCTACTTCTGCGTCAAAGTTATCTTCAATATAACTTTCAACTTCTTCAACTTCTTCGTCAACCACATCTTCACCAACAAGTAAAGTAATTAATTCAGAATCTTCATCTACTAATTGATCTAAACACACTTTAACCGCATCTAATTTATTTGGTTTACAAGCAACAATATCTTTTTCAACTAATGCCATATAATCATTAGCTTTAATTTCAACACCATCAATATTTGTATCTTTAATTGCAAATGTTACTTGTCCAGTTTTAACATTTGCTACTGCATCTTCCATTTCAGCAATATTATCTTCTAGAGAAACTTCTGGATTATACATAACACATGCTGATAAACCTTGAGGAATTGTTTTTGTTGGAATAACAACTACATTTACTTCCCCTTCTAAAATTGTTGCTGTTTGTTGAGCTGTCATAACAATATTAGAATTATTTGGTAAAATAATAACATTTTTTGCATTTACTTCTTTAACAGCAGCAACCATATCTTCAGTAGATGGATTCATTGTTTGTCCACCACTTACAACATAATCACAATGTAATTCTAAAAATGCATCTTCTACGCCTTGTCCAGCACAAACAGAAATAATTGCAGTTTCTTTAGCTTCACGTTTTTGAGGTTTATTATCATCAACCCCTACAATACTTCCTTGACTTGCTGCAGCATTTTGTAAGTTATTTGCTTGTTCTTGCATATTTTCAATTTTTAACTTCACAAATTCACCAAATCTTTGTGCTAAATTTAAAGCTTCACCTGGTTTTAATGTATGTACATGTACTTTAACGATTTCTTCATCTTGTACAACAACAATACTATTCCCAGGAATTCTTTCTAATTCTTTTTTCAATTGATTTTCAGAAAATTTATCAACTAATGAAGGTTCAAGTCTTACAATAAATTCTGTACAATAACCATAACCTTCTTCACCAGATTCTAACTCAGTACCTGCATTTACTTGACCTTCTGATTTAATATCAACAAAATCAACGCGATCTCCTGATAAAGCAGCCATAAATCCAGTTAAAACAAGTAATAAACCTGCTCCACCACTATCAACAACACCAACTTCTTTTAATACTGGAAGTAATTCAGGTGTTCTTTCTAATGAGTTTTCAGCTTCTTTAACAAAATAAGAGAAAACATCTTCGATTTCCATACCTGGTTGAGTATATTCAACGATTTTTTCACTTGATTCTCTAATAACTGTTAAAATAGTTCCTTCAACAGGTCTCATAACAGCTTTATAAGCAACTTCTGCTCCACTTTTCCATGCATTAGCAAAAGCAACAGCATCAACGCTTTCATGACCTTCTAGCCCCATTGCAAATCCTCTAAAGATTTGAGATAAAATAACACCTGAGTTACCACGTGCACCCATTAGTAAACCTTTAGATAATTTTTTTGCAATATCATAAATATTGTCACTATCCATATCTTTGATTTCTGCTGCACCAGCATTAAAAGTCATAGACATGTTTGTTCCAGTATCCCCATCAGGGACAGGGAATACATTTAAAGCATCTATTTCAGGATGATTATTATGAAGAGTATTCGCACCACATAAAACCATCTCTTTAAATAGCTTTCCTGTAAGTATTTGCATATTTTTCCTCCACTAATCGATATTACGAAGTCCTTGAACATAAACATTAACTGCCTCAACTTTGACATCTAATGTTGATTCAACAACGTATTTTACTTTCTTTTGAACTTCAACCAAAATTTCATTAATTTTAATTCCATATCCTAAAATGATATATAAATCTAAAATTAAACCAGTTTCTCCATCACTAGCAATAATTCCTTTAGAATAATTTTCTTTCTTTAACAACTCATAAAATCCATCTTTTAATTTCTTTTGACTAGCCATTCCCACAACACCATAACATTCTGTTGCGGCTCCACCAGCTACAGTAGAAACAACATCTAAAGAAATATTTACTGACCCTAAATTTGTATTTTTTTCAATCATCAAGTTATCCTCCTTAAAATGATTTCATGTTCAAACATTATTATACCTTAAAAATATAATATTTACAAATTATAATCACTCTTTTAGTATCTTTCCAAACACGGGGTCATCATATCACAAATAGCCAAAAAAGAATACTAATTAACTTATTTTTATTAACATATAAAGTATTTATAACAATTTTTCTCTATAAAAACAGCTTTTTTGTAAAAAAATGTTTGCATTATACTATAAATAATGTTAATATAAAACAGTACGTAGAACAACTACTAAAGGAGGGAAAGAACATGTCAAGAAAATGCCAAATCAGTGGTAGAGGTCCATTATCAGGAAACACTCGTTCTCATGCGTTAAACTCAAGTAGAAGAAAATGGAATGTTAACTTACAAAAAGCTACTATTTTAGTAGATGGTAAACCTACAAAAGTTAGAATTTCTGCTAAAGAGTTAAGAACATTAAGAAAAGCTGGATAA
>UQVG01000257.1 GCA_900544435.1 uncultured Erysipelotrichaceae bacterium
CTACCTTTTTATGTAAACCTCCTATAGTCATCAAGTCTTAACTTAATGACATTGGCAATGAAGCTCCTTTGCTCAATATTTATTTACGTTTGAATAATGATTTTAAACCACGAGAGATTACTTGAAAGAAACTAAGAGAACGAACCATATTATTTGGATCAACATAATTTCTAACAGCTCTTAATGTCTTTTTATTATCTCTTGTCGAAAAGATAAAGTTTCCGTTGTTTTTCGTAACAACTGCAAAACGAGGGATCCATTTTCCTTTAAACATGACACTTGCCATGATTTCTGTTACTTCAGACCAAGGAATTTGAATATAATCATTGACGTTTTTATCATTGTAATATTCAAAAGCTTCATCCCCGACTAACACTTTACCATAGTTTGCCATTCCTAAATAAGACGTAGCATTAATTGTTAAATCAACTTTTTTATTTAATGATTGTACCATATATTCCCTCCATAAATATTGAGATTTTTAAATTACATAATTCCAATTAAACGAGCAATAATACCAACAGCGAATAAAGCAATGATAATAACGATTGGTGAAACTTTTTTCTTTAATAACCAACAGCAAAGTAATGTAAGTAATAATGCTGCAAGACCAGGAATTAATTGATCTAAGTTTTGTTGTAAAGTAGTTACTTTAACTTTATCTAAACCAGTAGCTCCAAGTGAAGCATATTGAGTTAATGCTGATTTAATACCTTCAGCTCCACCTTTGATTTGACTCCAATCAATATAAGCACCTTCAGATTGAGTAACTCTAGAAACAACAGGAGTAAATGAAATACTTACCCAACGTTGAACTAAAGAACCGATAATGAACATACCTAAAATAGAAGCACCTTGAGTAATTTTACCTAATAAACCACCAGATAAATCTTGTGCGATAGAAGTACCAACTTTATATCCAAATTCTTGAGTATACCAAATAAATGCCATACGAATAATATTCCAAGCAAAGAAGAATAATAATGGACCAACAATACTTCCACCTAAAGCAAGAGAAGCACCTAAAGCTCCTAAGATTGGTCTTAAAGTGAACCAGAATACTGGATCTCCAACCCCAGCAAGAGGTCCCATCATACCAACTTTAACCCCTTGAATAGCTTGATCATTAATTTCAGCACCATTAGCTCTTTCTTCTTCTAAGGCTAATGTAACACCCATAACTGGAGCTGAAACATAAGGATGTGTATTATAGAATTCTAGATGTCTTTTTAAAGCATCTGCTCTATCTTGAGGATCTTTGTATAATTTTTTGATAGCTGGGATAATTGAATAACACCAACCACCATTTTGCATACGTTCATAGTTCCATGATCCTTGAAGGAACTGATGACGCCAAGCAACTGATAAACGATCTTTTTTACTTAATTGAATTTTTTCTGCCATATTTCTTTCCTCCTTCAAGATTAATAATCATTTAAAATATCACCTAATGGATCACCAGAACCAGTAGAACCACCATTACCAGAACCACCGTTTTCTTTTAATCCTAAGTAAATTAAAGCAATAGCAACACCTAAGGCACCTAAAGCGATTAATGTTAATTCACTTAATGCAGCTAATACGAAACCAATTGCAAAGAATGGCCAAGTTTCTTTAGTTGACATCATGTTAATAACCATTGCATAACCTACAGCGGCAACCATTCCACCACCAACAGTCATACCACCTGATAACCAAGCAGGCATTTGATTTAAAACATTAGTTACTGCTTCAGCAGGAACAACACATAAAGCAGCAGCAGGAATTGCGATTCTGACACCTTGTAATAAAATACCTAAAATTTGATAAATTTCAATTTTACGGTAATCACCTTTTTCAGCTGCGCTATCCATTAAGTGAACTAATGGGATAGCGATTGTACGACAGATCATAGTTAAGAATAAACCAGCTACTGATAAAGGTACAGCAACAGCGATTGAAGTAGAGATAGCTGTTTGTGTATTAACAGTACCACCATTTAAACCTAAAACCATGATAATTGCAGAAGCAACAGAAGCTAAAGCAGCATCTGGAGCAACAGCAGCACCAACGTTTGCCCATCCTAAGGCAATCATTTGTAAAGAACCACCTAAGATAATACCTTCACTTAGATGTCCTGAAACTAAACCAATTAAAGTACACGCTACTAGTGGTTGATGGAATTGGAACTCATCTAAGATTCCTTCCATACCTGCTAATAATGCTACTAAAATAATTAACATAATAGTAATTGCAGACATTAAATTTTCCCCCTATTTCATATTTTGAAGTTCAGTCTTTGCTTTTTTAAGAAGACTGTCCATATTTTCTTTAGAATCAGCAGGTACTTTACGAACATCGAAAGTAACACCCATTTCTTTTAATTTTTCTAAAGTTTCAACATCTTTTTGATCCATAGCAATAGCTTTATTAACAACTACTTTACCAACTGAGTGAGCCATAGAACCAATATTTAATTCTTTAATATCAACGCCACCTTCAATAGCTCTTAAAGCATCTTGAGGAGTTTCAAATAACAATAAAGCTTTAGTAGCACCAAAACGAGGATCTTTAGCAACTTCGATCATCTTTTTGATTGGTACAACGTTTGCTTTAACACCTGGTGGCGCAGCTTGTTCAATCATTTGTTTACGTAATGCATCTTGAGATACTGCATCAGATACAACAATGATACGAGTTGGTTGAGTTGATTTTGTCCAAGTAGTAGCTACTTGACCATGTAATAAACGTGTATCAACACGAGCTAAGACATATTTAATATGTCCATCTCCAAGAACAGTTCCTTCAGGAATAGCCCCAGCAGGTGCTGTTTTTTCAGCTTTTACTTCTTCCTTTTTAGGTTCTAATTCTTCTGGACGAATGTTAACTCCGTCTCTAGCAACTTCACAGATATGAGTTGCGATTTCATGTGCGCTGTCAGTAGACATACGCATTGCATATGCTTCAATAAGCATTGGTAAATTTAACCCAGTAACGATTGCCCAATGATCTTCATGACCGTTAAGTAATAAGTTTGCTTGGTTGAAAGGAGTACCACTCCATAAATCAACTAAGAAAAGAACTTCGTCTTGATTTTCAAAAGTGGAAATAGCTTCTTCCATTTTTGCTCTTAAATCATCAGGACCTTCACTTGGTTGTAAAGTCACAGCTTTTACATCTTTTTGTTCACCGAAAATCATAGAACCAGATTGTAAAATTCCATTAGCGAATTCACCATGACTTGCAAGAATAATTCCTACCATATTTTTCCTCCCTCTCTTTAATTAACATTGAATAACAAAAAAAGTAGGCCAACTATTTAAAAGAAGATACAATAAAGCTATTGCTCTTTTTTAAAATAGTTAATGCCTACTTAAAGTTACACACTATTGAATATTCAATTTAATTACAGTGCTATACTAACACCAAAAAATGTAAGCGTCAATCATTTTTTTACATTTTTATGTTCTTTCATTATTTTTTATTATACAAAAAATAATGAAAAGAATAAAATA
>UQVG01000258.1 GCA_900544435.1 uncultured Erysipelotrichaceae bacterium
ATCAATGGTGGTCAGCAAGAATATGGATTACGTGGAGGAACAAGTAATGCATGTACTTATATTGTTCTTGCTAAAACGTTAAGGTTAGCACTAGAAAATTTTGACCATAAAGAAAAATATGTTTTAAAATTAAATAAATATTTGATTGAAGAACTAAAGAAAATTCCCAATGTTGTCATTAATACAGGAGGAAATGCATCAAGTCATATTGTTAACTTTTCTTGTATTGGTTATAAACCAGAGGTTATTTTGCATGCTTTAGAAGAAAAAGATATTTTAATTTCAACAAGAAGTGCGTGTAGTTCTAAAACAAGTGATGTTTCTAGAGTTATGCAACAATTGCATTTACCGGATGAAATAGCAAAAAGTGCATTAAGGGTAAGTATTAGTGATTTGACAAAAGAAGAAGAAATTGATAAATTTATTTATTGTTTAAAAGAAGTATTAGATTCAATAAAAAAACAGAGGTAAAATATGGAAGCAAATTATATTGTCGTTCGTTTTGGTGAACTTACAACAAAAGGTAAAAACAGAAAATTATTTACACAAAAATTATTAAAAAATACAAAAGAAATTCTTTTTGAATTTCCTCAATTACAATATCAATTACAATATGATCGTTTATATATTTATTTAAATGGAGCAGATCATTTGTTAGTTAATGAAAAATTAAAAACAGTTTTTGGAATTCATTCTTTTTCAAATGCTTATAAATTTGAAAAAGATTTAGATGTTGTCAAAGATGCGATTGCTCAAATGATTAACGAAGATACAAAAACAACTTTTAAAATTAATACTAAAAGAAGTGATAAAACATTTCCTAAAAAATCACAAGATATCAATAGAGAAATTGCTGGACATGTTTTTCATCATGTAGATAGACAATTAAAAGTGGATGTTCATCATCCAGAAATGTTGGTCACTGTTGAAATTAGACATGATGCTATTTATGTGATGACAAATGTAATTAAGGGAGCAGGTGGATATCCTGTTGGTATAGGTGGAAAAGCGTTATTAATGTTATCTGGTGGAATTGATTCACCAGTAGCTGGATATTTAACTTTAAAACGTGGGGTAGATATTGAGTGTGTACACTTTGCAGCACCACCATATACAAATGAATTTGCCAGAGAAAAAGTTTTTGATCTTGTTGATCAATTAAGACATTATACTCATGGTAAAATCACTGTTCATGTTGTTAATTTCACAAAATTACAACTTGCGGTTTATGATCATTGTGATGAAAGTTATGCGATGACAGTTATGCGTAGAATGATGTATCGTATTGGTGAAAAACTTGCTTTAAAAAATCATTGTTTAGCACTTGTTAATGGAGAAAGTATTGGACAAGTTGCTTCCCAAACATTGGATAGTATGAATGTTATTAATCAAGTGATTTCAATTCCGGTATTAAGACCAGTTTTATGTCTTGATAAATTAGAAATTATAGATATTGCTCAAAAAATAAATACTTACGATATTTCTATTAGACCATATGAAGATTGTTGTACAATCTTTACTCCAAAAGCTCCTGCAACAAAACCTAGAAGTTATAAAGCAGAAGCTTTCGAAGCAACTTTTGATTATGAAACATATGTAAATGAATGTGTAGAAACAGTTGAAACTGTTGTTGTCGATGCAAATTATAAAAATGATGAAGATATTTTTTAAAAAAAGAGTATAGAATTTCATTCCTGATGCAAAATATGAGTGTCAGGAGGTGACACAACATGGCACAAAGTAACAACAGCAATAGATTAGTTGTACCAGGAGCTCAAAATGCTATTGACCAAATGAAATATGAAATTGCAAATGAATTTGGTGTTAATTTAGGTCCTGATACAACAGCTAGAGCAAACGGCTCTGTTGGTGGAGAAATTACTAAAAGATTAGTTAAAATGGGACAAGAACAAATGTCTCGTTCTTCATATAATAAATAGATAAAAAGAATAGTTTTCTTAAAAAATAAGAAGACTATTCTTTTCTTTTTCACCTTAATTGAAAGAGCTTACATTTTTTTGACAATTTCGTCTGGAAATATTGTTTTTATGTATTAAATTAGGTACAATATAGTTATATTGTTAGGAGGTAAATTATGGTAAAAGTAATGGCGGTTAACGCAGGGAGTTCCTCTTTAAAATTCCAATTGATCAATATGCCAAGTGAAGAAGTTATTACTTCGGGTTTAGTTGAAAGAATTGGACAAGAAGTTGGAAATTTTGTTATTAAAGTAAATGGAGAAAAAATACAAACACAAACACCAATTCCAGATCATCAAGTGGCTGTTGATTTATTATTGAAAGCTCTTGTTGATCATCATATTGTTGAAAGTTTGGAAGAAATAGATGCAGTAGGTCATCGTGTTGTACATGGAGGAGAAGATTTTGATGACTCAGTAGTCGTTGATGAAGATGCAGTAAAAAAAGTTGCAGATTTAGCTGAGCTAGCTCCTTTACATAATCCAGCAAATATCATTGGTTATAAAGCATTTAAAGAAGCTTTACCAGATCATGTAGGACATGTTTTTGTTTTTGATACTGCATTCCATCAAACATTGGATAAAGAAAGATATTTATATCCTTTACCACTTGAATATTATACAGATTTAAAAGTGAGAAAATATGGTGCACATGGTACAAGTCACAAATATGTTTCTCAACAAGCTATTGAAATGTTAGGAAATCCTAAAGAATCAAGAATTATTGTTTGCCATTTAGGAAATGGAGCAAGCATTTCAGCTGTTCAAGATGGTAAATGTGTTGATACATCTATGGGATTTACACCACTTGCTGGTGTGATGATGGGAACACGAAGTGGAGATGTTGATCCTTCAGTTATGCCTTATTTATGTAAAAAATTAAATAAAACAGCAGATGAAGTTTTAGAAATCTATAATAAAAAATCAGGAATGTTAGGAATTTCAGGTATTTCTTCTGATTCAAGAGATATTGAAAATGCATTATTTAATGAAGGAAATGAACGTGCTTTATTAACTGGTTTATTGTATGCACGAATTGTTTCGAAATATATTGGACAATATTATGCTGAACTAGGTGGTTGTGATGCTATTTGCTTTACTGCTGGGGTTGGAGAAAATGCAGCATATTTAAGACGTTTAATTATTGATAACGTTTCAAGAGCATTTGGTGTTTTCTTAGATGAAGAACTAAATAATGTTAGAAGTGATGAAAATCGTGTTATTTCACATCAATATTCTCAAATTAAGGTCATGGTTATTCCAACAAATGAAGAAGTTATGATAGCTAGAGATACTGTTCGTTTATTAAATCTATAAACCTGTGTAAACAGGTTTTTTCTTTGTTTAAGGTATGTTATTATAGAATGGGGTGAAAATTATGATAGAAAAGATTTTAAATAAAATTGAAGAATATGAATGTATTTGTTTATATCGTCATGTAAATCCAGATTATGATGCTTTTGGAAGTCAATTTGGGATGTATGATTTAATTCAAAAT
>UQVG01000259.1 GCA_900544435.1 uncultured Erysipelotrichaceae bacterium
TTTGAATTGTATCCAAATCCCCATGAATTTTATTCCACACATCATCAAGAAGCTGATATGAAGTATATTTGTCGATTAAAGGATGCTTTTCTGTTTTTTCAAAAATATAATCACTGATTATTTCTTCCTCTTTTTCGATGTTAATTGTATCCATTTTTTCAATTAACTCATTAGTTAAAAAATCTCTTAATTCATCAAAGTCTTTTTTATAAGTTTCTTTGAATTCAATAACATCTTTGTTTTTGCTAATAATTTCATCAGTATTTTCAGCTACACATTTTGAATATTCTGAAGAAACCGGATTAAATAATTGGTCTTTAAGCGAAGGCAATACATCCCAATATTTGTTTAATTCTTCAATTTCTTTGTTTGGAACACCACCAAACATTGTCGCATAAATATCCCAGTTTTCTTCTTTTTCTGATGAATCTACATAACGTGGAATATTTAAATTATAGTCATTAGCCACTATTTCTTCTTTGCTAACACATCTTGAATATTTTTCAACATCTTTTCTTTCTTTAACTACATCAAGAATTTTTTTAATATCACGAGAACGTAATGTGTTTTTTGGTCCGACTTTTTCAAATCCCTTTGAGGCATCAATGATTAATACATCATTTGTTGGCCTGCTTTTCTTGAGAATCATGATAATTGTAGGAATTCCTGTACCAAAGAAGATGTTTCTTGGTAACCCAATGATTGTATCAATTTGACCTTTTTCTATTAACTTTTGACGAATTTGCGCTTCTTCTCCACCACGGAATAATACACCATGAGGAAGAACGATTGTCATGATTCCATCTGGTTTAATATGATACAAATCATGTAGCAAGAATGCATAATCAGCCTTGGACTTTGGAGCAAGACCATATTCTTCATATCTTACATCTTCTTCATGTTCAGAAGGTGCCCAAGTATGTGAATAAGGGGGATTAGATAGCACCGCATCCACTCTTACTCTTTCATATGTTTCTTCAATATGTTGGTCATCATCAAATAATGGCCAATCATTTTTTAACGTATCCCCCTTATGCACAAAAATGTTGCTTGGGTTAATACCTCGCATAATCAAGTTCATACGAGTTAAATCATAAGTATCATCATTAATTTCTTGTGCATAGTATTTAACTGCATTAGGGTTTTTATTGTATTTTGCGAAACTTTTTCCTACATTAATTAATAAAGAACCAGAGCCACTTGTTGAGTCATAAACTTCAATTTTTTCTCTGTCTTGTAAATAATAAGCCACTATTTCAGACATTAATACAGACGCTTCATGAGGAGTATAGAATTCTCCTCCTTTTTTCCCTGCGTTTGCAGCAAACATTCCAATTAAATATTCATAAATAAATCCAAGTACATCGTAGTCCTGTTTTGAATTCATTGGAATGTCATTAATTAGGTAAATGATATCTTTTGCCAGTTTTGTCTTATTGGCTACAGTATCTGATGAATTTGAAAAAGAACCACCTAGTGTATCAAAAATGCCTCCAAAAACTTTTCGATAGTCTTTGTAAATTAATCTGTTAAACGCTGACAACGCGTCAGTAACATTAGCTATAGTAAAATCTCTTTTAAGCTTAATCCATGTTGAAAACAAATTATCGTAAGAAATAAAGTAACCAATATTCTGGCGAATATTTTCCACAATATCAGGATTATCTTCATTTAATTGTGAGTTATATTCTTCCTCCCAACCCATTGATTTTAAATACTCTTCTTCCTTTTCAGATAAGTATTTATAAAAAATAAAACCAAGCATATAATCTTTGTACTTAGCTGCATCCACTTTTGAACGCATACTATTTGCAGTTTCCCAAATCTTGCTTGCTAATTGTTGTTTATTCATAATAATAAATCCTCTCCTATTTTTACAGGCATAACCCTTAATAACTACTCTTCTTAATTTCTTTTATGCTATTTTAAGTATAACATACTTGTCAATATTCTCTTAACAGACAAAATCATTTGTTGATATTTCCTTAAGAAAAAATACAAAACAATTTAAAAATTAATTTTAGAAAGGGAGGTCACAAAGACTACATTTTTTTGGTAATTTTTTTATTATTCTCTTTTTTTGGTAATAGTATGTTTTTAAATTCTAATTCATCATTTTTTATTTTGATTGTCATTTTTGTTTTTTTATATTTATTATCTCCAAATATCTCCATAGCATTTCCATAACTATACATTACAAGGTTCTTTCCTTCTAAACAAAAATCAACTCCATTTTTTATATCTAAATATTGTGGTACTTCATCTATCGCAAATTCTAAATTACCACTTACCTTTTCTTGTTTTTTAAACATACCATAAGCATCATAGTAATCTATTTTTATACTACAATCCTCTTTGCTATATTTAGAAAGTTTATCAATTATATTAGTATTTTCCTTAATATGTTGAACTTCTTCCTTATAATCACACTCTATAATACTTTTAGTATTTAGATTCTCTTTTATATAATCATCTTCAATAGCCTTATTACTACTTGCTCGTCTTTTTATATATGAACTAATTCCTTCAGCAATTAAAAAGGAGCTACTTATTACCATTGCTCCATCTCTATCATCATTTATCATTTTATACCAACTTTGTATATATGCTTTATGATTTTCTAAATGCTTTTCATAAGTATCGTGTGTCATTGCAACATCATATTCACTACATAATAATACTGATGCAAGCTCAGCATTTAACTCCTCTAATGCATATTCTTGACTAGCATAATTAAATCCACTAACATCCCATCTATGCAATCTACATTCATGACCTGTAGAATGGGCGATTTCATGTACTAATGTTGAAATATAATTTTCATCACTTTCAAATGTGCTTTTCATAGGTAAATGAATTTTATCCTCAATAGGTGAATAATACGCATCTCCTAAAATACTTTCTTCGTAGGTTATGTGTTCATTTTTTATATAATCATTACAAATATTTAGAATTTCATTACTAGGCTCTATTCCTTCATTAACTACGTTTTCTAAAGGAATAATATTATCTATTTGGTCTCCATTATATACTGGTATATTTTTAAATCTCATTTTTTTATATAATGATTCAGTTATAGGAAACTTATTTTTTAAAGATTTATATTCATTTAAAGAAAAGTTATTATTAATATATTTTCTATTTAGATTACTTTTCTTATCTTTTCTTAAATACTGATTAAAATCATTTATCACTTGGTTATATTCATCCAATTCCATTTCTTTAGGTTTCAATAATTGACAGTACCAATATTCTATATAAGTAGCTTTTTCACCTTTACGTATATGAGCTGATTTTCCATCTATTGATAAATCCTTACAATTATAGAATGTTACCCATCTATTATCTTTATATCCCTTTTTTGATGCTTCTATAGATAAAACTATCTTATTAATTCCACTATAGGGAATTCCTTTAGAATTCACCATTGGTAGTATCTTCCACCCTCTATTCCACAATAATGTAGGTT
>UQVG01000260.1 GCA_900544435.1 uncultured Erysipelotrichaceae bacterium
ATTTCTTGTAGCAGATGATTTAATTCATCATTATCTTGTTTAACATAAAAATTAAAATCTTTTTCAATTCCAATTTCCACAAAATACTTTTTAATTGTTGATTTTAATTGTTGATATTGTTCTAATTGAATTTCATTTAAAACACCTATTGAAATTATTTGATTAATCTCTATATCTTCAATTTTCAAAGATGAAAATAATGGAGAAATTTGTTTTAATTTTTCAATAATATATCCTAAATAAAGAGAAAGCTCATTTTGATTGAAATTAAAATCATCATAGCAAAGTATAAATTCAGCTGGGTAAGGAAAATCAAGACCATGGTCAAGTAAAAGTTGATACTCTGCAAATGGAATCAAATCCTTACTCAAAACATAAAATGTATAATGGTTATCATGATGTACAATTACTTTTTTCAATGAAGCATGCAATAAAACATTAACATCTTCGATTATATTCAATTGTTTTAATAGTATTATTAATTTATTCATATTACACCTCTTACACCTCAAAAATCTTACCTATTATAACACAAAAAAAGGCTTACGCCCTTTTTTTAGAAAAATTTTCCAATATCATTTATAGTAACGAAAATCATTAATCCAAAAACAAGAATAAGACCTGCCATTTGTAAAGCATATTTCATTTTAGTTGGAATTTCTCTGCGAATCAATTTTTCAATTAATGCAAATAAGACTTGGCTTCCATCTAATCCTGGAATTGGAAGTAAATTAAACATACCTATATTCGTTGATAATAAAGCAGTTAATGATAATAACGTACTAATAGAACCTGATTGTGTCACTTGTGCAGTAACTGTATAAATACCAACAGGTCCAGATAATTGAGAAACAGTATGTGTAAGATCTGTAATCAATTTACCTAATGTTGTAAAAATCAATAAAGCATATTCAATAAACTGATTAATTCCTTGACGAATAGCTTCTGTAAAAGTTAATTTTTTTGTAGCAGCAGATATACCTATTACATATGATTTAGATTCACTGTTATATTTTCCTTCAACTGTTTTTTCTAAATTTTGATTTCCTCTTTTAATAGATATTTGCATAGTTACCGAGTCACTCTTTAATTGTAAATTTTCATTAGAGAGTACTGACTGAATATCTGAAAAAGAAGCAATAATATGTTCTTCTCCATTGATTGTGATTTTGTTGATAGTATCTCCTGCTTGAATACCTGCATTATATGCACCATTATTCTTAACAACGCTTCCAATTTCAGAAGTATTTGTTTGTACTTCAACAAACGAATAAATACCAATTAATAAAACAAGTGCTAGGACAAAGTTCATGAAAACACCTGCTAACATTATAATGCATTTTTTCCAAGTTTTAATACCTTTTAATGTTCTTTCGTAAGGAACATCTTTCATTAATTCATTATCTTCTTGGTCAGCTTCTCCTGCCATTGCAACATATCCACCAATAGGAAGTGCACGAATTTGATAATCAGTTTCTCCTTTTTTCTTAGAATAAAGTTTTGGTCCCATTCCAATAGAAAATTCAGCACAATAAACACCAAATAACTTAGCAGTTAAAAAATGTCCTAATTCATGAATTAATACAATTGCTCCTAAAATTATAAAAAAGACAACAATATTTATAATGGTCTGCATGTATCACTAATCTCCTTTAAAACATAATTTCTAGCCCATTGGTCTATTTCTAATAATTGATCTATAGTTGGATCCTTAACCACTTCATGTGCATTCATCGCTTTTTCCACTAATTCTTCAATTTCTAAAAATTCAATTTTTCCTTCTCTAAACAATAAATTGGCCATTTCATTTGCTCCATTTAAAACACATGGTAAACTTCCACCAATTTTTCCAGCTTTATATGCTAGAGAAAGTGCATGAAATCTATCAAAATCTGGCTTTTTAAATGTAAGTGAACCTAATTGTGTCAAATCTAAAGATTTACCATTGATCAATTTTTTTCTTTGTGGATAAGTTAAAGCATATTGAATTGCTAAACGCATATCTGGTGTTCCCATTTGTCCAATCACAGAAGTATCTTCAAATTCCACTGCAGAATGTAAAATACTTTCTGGATGAATAAGTACTTCAATTTGATCATAATCTACATTAAATAACCATTTTGCTTCCATAACTTCTAATCCTTTATTAAATAATGTAGCACTATCAATTGTAATTTTAGCACCCATTGACCAATTAGGATGATTTAATGCTTCTTTAACAGAAACACCTACAAGTTCTTCTCTTGTTTTATTTCTAAAACTTCCTCCGCTTGCAGTCAATAAAATACGTTTAATTTTATTCATTTCATTTCCTTGAAGAGATTGAAAAATTGCCGAATGCTCACTATCTACTGGTAATAATTTTACACCATGTTCTTTAACCAATTTTGTAATAATATGTCCTGCAACTACTAGTGTTTCCTTATTCGCTAAAGCAATATCTTTTTTTGATTCAATTGCATGAATTGTTGGTAATAAACCCGCAAAGCCTACAATTGCATTTAATACAATATCAACTTGATCAATTGTTGCAATTTCATCTAATCCTTCGCTACCAAAAACAAAACGAATATGTGGATATTTTTCTTGAAGATAATTACAATCTTTTTCATCGATTACACATACTACTTGTGGATTGATTTTAGAAATTGTATCTTCTAATAATGAAATATTCTTTCCTGCAGACATTGCAACAACATTAAATTCATCTTGATGATGTAAACAAACATCTACCGTTTGTTGACCAATAGACCCTGTTACACCTAAAATTGTAATATTTTTCATTATCTATAACCCCACAATCATTAAAAAGAAACTAAAAATTAAAACATTAAATGTTAAACTATCAATACGATCTAAAATACCTCCATGTCCTGGTAATAATTTAGAATAATCTTTTACCTCAAAGAATCGTTTTATTGCACTGAATATTAAATCACCAATTTGGCTTGTCATTGTCATTACAATAACTGCAGGAACAATAATCCAATGATGTGAAAGAATTCCTGTAAAGTAAGCAAAAACAATACCTAAAATACTACCTAAAACAATGCCACCAATTGAACCTTCAATTGTTTTTTTAGGAGACAATCTAGGAATTAATTTATGTTTACCAAATGCCATTCCAGCAAAATAGGCACCAGTATCACTTCCAAAAGTTGCAATAGCTAGTAATAATAAATATTCCCATCCATAATTTAATCTTAAAACAAGTAATGCGTGTAATCCTGAACAAACAAGTACACCCATAGTAAAAACATATGCACTTCTTTCAATATTACAGTTATCATCAAAAATCATACATGCTAAAACAATTGCTAAATAAACTAATATCGAATAACTAGAAATGAGTAATTGATTTCTGTTTAATAAAAAACCTGTAACAAAAAATAAAGCAACTACTATATACATATACATACCTATTCGTGGTCTAGAACAGATATGCAACATTTCATATACACTAA
>UQVG01000261.1 GCA_900544435.1 uncultured Erysipelotrichaceae bacterium
AGGTGTAGAAAATAGAATAGAAAGAATAATACCTATAAACGCACCAACAACTGATAAAATAGCCGCATAGATAACAACGCTCTTAAAACTATTCATTATTTTCATAGCAGATAATGCTGGAAAAATAAGCAATGCTGTAATTAATAACGATCCTACTAAATTCATTGCAAGTACAATAATAATAGCTGTCAATACAGCAATCATTAAATTATAGAGCTCTGTCTTTTTACCTGTGGCTTTCATAAAATCTTCATCAAAAGTAACAGCAAAAATACGGTTGTAAAATAAAATATAAAATAAAACAACAAGCAATGACATAATTATACAAACACCAACTTCAAAATGTGTTAATGTTAAAATTGTAGTAGACCCAAACAAAGTTGAACAAACATCACCAGAAACATTAGCCGAAGTCGAAAAAATATTCATTACCAAATAGCCAATAGCAAGTGCTCCTACAGAAAGCATCGCTATAGCAGAATCACCCTTAATTTTTGTATTTTGTCCTGTTCTTAATAGGAAAATAGCTGCAATAACAGTAACAATCATAATGAATAAAGTTTGTGAAGTAAATTGTAAAACCGTGGCAACAGCCATTGCCCCAAATGCAACATGTGACAATCCATCTCCAATAAAAGAAAAACGTTTTAAAACAAGCGTTACTCCTAATAAAGATGAACATAAAGCAATCAATACTCCTACAATTAATGCATATTGTACAAAAGGATATGAAAAATAGTATTGCAATGTTGAAATAAAATTATTCATTATTAAGCTCCTTTCCGTACTTTTCAATAAAAATATCTTTTTTCATATAGATTGGTTCATTTTTCTTTAAATATAAAACATGTGTCGCATAATTTAATACTGATAAGTCATGAGAAACCATCACTATCGTCATTCCTTGCTCGTTTAACTCTTTCAATAAAGCATAAAATTCTTGTGTTACTTGTGGATCTAATCCAGTAACTGGTTCATCTAATAAAATAATCTTATCTGATGCACATAGTGCTCTAGCAAGCAAAACACGCTGTTGCTGTCCACCAGAGAGCAATCGATAACTTTTATTTTGTAAATGTGTAATTCCTAATTTATCCATTTCTTGTTTTGCTCGTTTTTTTTCTTTTTTGGTGTAAAATGGACGATATTTCAAATGAGATAACATTCCTGAAAGTACAACTTCTTGAACTGTTGCTGGAAAATCTTTTTGAACAACTGTTTGTTGAGGAAGATAGCCAATTTCTGATTTCTTCAAATTATCAGAAAAAGTAATTATTCCAGATTTTTTTTCTTTTAAATCTAAAAGTGTTTTAATCAATGTACTTTTCCCTGCACCATTTTCTCCAATAATACATAAATAATCATTTTTATGAATCTCAAAATTTATATTTGAGCACACAATTTCATTATCATAACCTAATGATAAATCTTTAACTTTTATATATGACATAATCTCTCCTTATTCATTTATTGCTTCTCTTAACATCTTTAAATTATGTTTCATAGCACTTAAATAGCTATAACCATTTTTTATTTTTTTATCATTTACAGATTGTAAAGAATCCAAATACAGTATTTTTTGATTTTTCTTTTGCGTATTATCCTTTACTGTTTGAGCAATCTTTAAGTTTGTCTGATCAATAATAAAAATACTTGTTAACTTTAATTCATCTATTTTATTTGCTAAAAAAGTAATTGTATAAAAACTTGCTTCCACATCGGCTGAACATCCCGGAAATGCTGCATAATATTTTAAATGATAATCATCTAATAAATATCTAAAAGGAAATCTATCAGCAAAAAGCAATGTTTTTGTGGATGCATTTTTTATAACTTGTTGATATTGATGATTTAAATCATCAATATTATTTAAATAACATTTAGTATTTTCTTCATATATATCTTTATTGACTTCATCCAATTTTTGAATTTCTTTTGATAAATATCGAATTACTTCATGTGCATTAATTAATGATAACCATACATGTTCATCATACTCGCTTTCATCATCTTCTTCATGATCTTCTTTCATTCCTTCTACATGCTCTTCTTCTTTTATTCTATTCTTTAAAACACTCATCATACTCACAACTATCATCTTTTTATTTTTTGCTTCTTTTAAAGCATCACTTACCCATTGATCTGATTCACCACCCACATAAACAAACATATCGGCAGAAGATACTTTGGCAAGATCTTGAATAGTAGGTTGATAACTATGTAAATCTGTACCATCCTTAATTAATAAGGTTAAGTCAAATACAGAATTATCATAGCCAATAATTTCTTGAATCCAGTTATATTGAGCATAAGTAGTACATACTATACTTTTTTTAGATGATTTTTGAGTAATTGGTATACATCCAGTTAATAAAACTCCACATAATAAAACTACTATACATTTAAATAATCTATTCATTTTAGCTCCTTTTTTCCATACATGCATGGCATAAACCACCAATTGTTGAAATATCACAATCTAAAAAGAATTCGTAATCTTTTTCTAATATTTTAATAATTTGTTGCATTGATTTCTCATTCAAATGAATAATTTTTCCACATTCTTTGCATTGTAAATGAAGGTGTTCATGACATTGTTTTAATTTTTGATTAAGACGATACATCCATACTTCATTATTCCCAGATTTATATTTTATCAGTTGCCCATCTTCAACAAACTGATCTAAATTTCTGTAAATAGTTGAAATGTTAACCTTTATATTATTTTTTACAATAAAATCATAGATATCATGAGCATGAAAACATTTATCATTACAATCTTTTAAATATAATTCTATTAATTGTGATACTTTTGTTTTATAGCGCATATTCTCACCTCTAATTTGCAATTCATTTGCATTTTTCCTAGATTTTATCATTCCTCATTTATCATGTCAACAAATATGCAATTCATTTGCAAATTAAAAAGCCATCTTTCGATGACTTTATTCATGTATAAATACCATATCTCTCATAGATACTAAATTATAAATATTCTTAACATCTTCTAATTGTAAATTAATACATCCATGAGAACCTCTTGTTTTATATAAATCAGGTGACCATTTACTCCAATCGCTTCTATTCATATAATGATATCCTGTTCCAGTCCATGTAATACGAACCCAATATTTAGTTGGTGTTGTATAATCAGCACCTGTTAAAGTATACTCTAATTTCTTATCTTTTATATACCAACATCCTGTTTTAGTCGCACGTGAAGCATCACTTGGAAGACCAGTTACACATTTAGCACTATAAACAACTTGTCCATTTTGGAAAACATAAACCATTTGTTCTGAAATATCAACTTCACTATATGTTTGCGTATTATAATCATCAACCAGATTATCAAAATTCAATTTATACGCCTTATTCTTATAAATTGGTTCCAACTTCTTTATAAGTTTTTTCTTATTTGTTTTATTTTTATTCTTTATATAT
>UQVG01000262.1 GCA_900544435.1 uncultured Erysipelotrichaceae bacterium
GGATAACGCTCGCCACCTACGTATTACCGCGGCTGCTGGCACGTAGTTAGCCGTGGCTTTCTTATAGAGTACCGTCACTTGGATATCATTCCCTATATCCACCGTTCTTCCTCTATGACAGAAGTTTACATAACGAATTACTTCTTCCTTCACGCGGCGTTGCTCGGTCAGGGTTTCCCCCATTGCCGAAAATTCCCTACTGCTGCCTCCCGTAGGAGTCTGGGCCGTGTCTCAGTCCCAGTGTGGCCGGTCACCCTCTCAGGTCGGCTACGCATCGTCGCCTTGGTAGGCCTTTACCCTGCCAACTAGCTAATGCGCCATAAGTCCATCCCTTACCAGTGCCTTAGCACTTTTCATATAGAGTTCATGCGATCTCTACACATATGCGGTCTTAGCTGCCGTTTCCAGCAGTTATCCCCCTGTATGGGCCAGGTTACTTATGTATTACTCACCCGTTCGCCACTCATCACCGAAGTGATGCGTTCGACTTGCATGTATTAGGCACGCCGCCAGCGTTCATCCTGAGCCAGGATCAAACTCTCCATTGTCTCTTATATCTTTCAGACAATCTCTTAGTCTGTTTAGCTCTTTTTTATTTTCTGTTTATTTCTAAACTCTCATTGACGTTGTGTTTTATTCTTTCTCGTTCAGTTTTCAATGTCCTCATCAGCAAGCTTGTTTCCTGCCGACTTGTATATAATACAATTAATTTTTAATAAAGTCAACAACTATTTATATTTTTTTCAAAAAAAGAATGGATCTTATAGATCCATTCTAAATTTTCTACTATTCTCCACCTAAACCTTTTACATCATTTTCAGTTATCTTATCACCGTTTTCAACACGATCAATAAGTTTAGTAATCTTTTTAACATATGATGCGTAAGGTTTCATAACATAGATTGATGTACCATGCATTGAATAAGTTTGATCTGTCATATACCCTTTTCCATCAAGTTGTACATTGAAAACATCCCATTCAGCATTATCATCTAGTTGCATATTAATTAATGATTTAATTTCGTCAGAAGACATGTTTGTTTCAAAGCATCCTTCGATTGCTGTTAAGATTCTTTGGAAATTAGTAATAATCTTTGGTGACATTGCCTTATTCAACATTGCTTTTAATAATTTTTGTTGGTTACGTCCTCGATCATAATCTCCACTTGGTAAATTATATCTTTCTCTTACAAAACATAGCCCTTTATCACCATCTAATTCATTTTCACCTTTTACAATATGATAGTTACCATGTCTTGTTGTAAATTCATAATCAGAATCAACAGTTACTCCGCCTAATGCGTCAATAATATTTGTAATACCACTAAAGTTTGTTCTTGCATAATAGTTAACATCTAAATCTAAAAAGTCTTCAATCGTAGAAATAGTCTCTTCAACACCATAGATACCAGTATGTGTCAATTTATCCATTTTACCATTTTTATGAAGTTCAATTTCACAATCACGTGGAATACTTGTCATTAAGATTTGTTTAGTTTTTGGATTAACAGTAACAATTAAGTTAACATCACTTCTTGATACTGTTGATACAGAACCATATGTATCGATTCCAGTTACATAGACATTAAATGGCTTTTCAGTTACATCTGTTACTGCTGTTGTTACTGATTTTGCTTTTTTATCAAATTCATATGTTTTTACAATTCTTGTTTCTTCATCAAAACCTTCATGATTTAACTCTAACATTGATTTATATTGTGTTCCAACAACAATTGCATCTACTTCTTTATTATAAAGAGCATCTGCTAATTGAGAATATGTATCATATGTCGTATATTTTTGTGTATCAATCGTTTCTTCCATTTGTGCTAAAGCTTTATTTAATGTAGCTTTTTCTTTTTCATATGATCTACCAAAATTAGCACCTTTTAAACCATCAAGTGATGCTGTTCCATAATCACCATCTTTTAAAACAATGACATTGATAGCGTATTTTTGAGTTGTTGTTTGTACATTATTTAAGAAAGTATTTCCTCTTGCAGCAAAAGTACTTCCAATTACTAAAACAATTGAAACAATTAAACTCAATACTTTAGAAATAATAGTTCTTTTACTTGTTTTCCCTTCAACAATTTTTTTCTTTCCTGTTTGAATAATAATCCAAAATAATAAAACCAATACTGCCAAAACAGCAGCTAAAATAGCAAAATATTTAACAGGTAATAATTTTGTTAAATATACAAAATATAAAAGGACACCAGATGCGACAACTTGTAATGTCAAAATAAGTGCTCTGGATGTCATAAATCGCATAAATTTGTTTTGTTTCATAATCATCCTCCATATGTTGGTTAATTCTCGTTTATCATAGCACAATCGACATTTTATAGCAAATCGCCACTATTTTCTAAATAACATCCAAACATATACTGATTATCTTCTATTTTTGACAATTTTTTCCCATTATATTTTCTACATATTTCTTCTATCAAATATTCATTCTTCTTAAATTGATGATCAACGACAATCCCATTTTCAATCAAGCATCTAATCTTAATAATTGTATAATATCTTTGACTTTCTATCGTATAATGAATTGCTTTATGTGTTGTTTTTTGACTAAGAACAATCGCATTATCCAATAAAAATTTTAAAATAGTGGCTAAGTCATAAGAAGAAACACCTTGATAAATTTGATCAGAATAAGTTCCATAAAAATCAATCTGATGTTCCTTCATGATTTCTGTATACCGATTAAAAACATAATTTAACACAATGTTGTTTGTGTGAATAACCTCTGTCGGTATTTCTAATGATATATCTTGAAGTTCAATTTCCTGATTTTCTTTTAAATCTTTAACAAGCTTTTTATAATCATGAATAATTTTGTTATATTTTTTACTTTTTTGATTAGCAATTTCCACAAGTGTTTCTTCATACTGTAATGCTTGTTCATGAATTTTTCGATTCATTAAACGTTGATAGTACTGCGTCATTTCTAAACATAATATATAAATCAATACAATCATCATTAATGAAACTACATACAAACAAATAATCGATGATAAACGCATTTGATTCATCAGATATTCATTAAAAGTATAAAGATCTAAAAAAATAATAGCTACAAGTGTTATCATAACAAAAAACCAAATATGTTTATTTAATTGAAACTCTTCTTTCAAATACTTTTTTAAATAAAAATATTCTATCAACCATATTCCCTTAGAAATAAAAGTAATCAAATATCCTAAATATCCATCATAAGCATAAACAATATAATATAGTGATTGTTGATTTAATAAAAACATACACAATCCATTAATAAGCAACATATTAACATTCACAAAAATAAGTTTAATTATCTTATTATAAATGTCACCATCATAAAAAAGATGAATATATATAAAGCTTATAATCAATAAGATAATGCCTCCATAACTTATAGCAAAATATTTATTCATCGTTAAAGAT
>UQVG01000263.1 GCA_900544435.1 uncultured Erysipelotrichaceae bacterium
TTAAAGAAGTATAATATTGAACCATTAGTTACTATTTGTCATTATGAAAATCCAGTTGAATTATCTAATAAGTATGGTGGATGGATTAATAAGAAAGTTATTGGTTTTTATTTAAATTATTGTCATACACTTTTTACAAGATATAAAGACTATGTTAAATATTGGATTACTTTTAATGAAATCAATATTATGAATGTTGTTCCTTTTTATTCAGGAGCTTTAAGAGTAAGTGATGAAAAGTCTTGTGCTTTAGCTGTTAAAAATCAGTTTATAGCAAGTAGTAAAGCAGTACAAATGGCACATGAAATTAATCCAGATAATATGGTGGGATTAATGATTGCTAATGGAGCAATTTATACAAATACATGTCATCCTGATGATCAAATATTAAGAATGGAAAAAGATCGTGAACGTCGTTTTTATAGTGATGTCATGGTAAGAGGATATTATCCAAATTATAAGATCAAGGAATATGAAAGAAAAAATATTGATATTCAATTAACAGATGATGAAAAAGATATTCTAAAAAAAGGAACAGTTGATTTTATTAGTTTTTCTTATTATGAATCAATGACAGTAAGTCATGATGCAAATGGAAGTACAAGTAATATTATTTCAGGAGCTATAAAGAATCCTTATTTAGAAACAACAGCTTGGGGAAGAGCAATTGATCCACAAGGATTAAGAGTTGTTTTAAATGAACTTTATGATCGTTATCAAATTCCATTATTTATTGTTGAAAATGGATTAGGAACAACAGATGAATTAGTAAATGGAACAGTTGAAGATGATTATCGTATTGATTATCATCGTAAACATATTGAACAAATGAAAAAAGCAATTGATGAAGATGGTGTTGAATTATTAGGTTATACAACATGGGGATGTATTGATTTAGTTTCAGCAGTTACTGGTGAAATGAAAAAAAGATATGGTTTTATTTATGTTGATCGTAATAACGATGGTTCTGGAAGTTTAAAACGATATAAGAAAAAAAGTTTTGATTGGTATAAAAAAGTAATTGCTAGTAATGGTGAAGATTTAGACTAAAGGAGAAAAAGAAATGAAATATACAACATTAGGAAATAGTGATTTAAAAGTATCAAAAGTATGTTTAGGATGTATGGGTTTTGGAAATGCTGAAGCAGGAATGCATAAATGGACATTACCTGATGAAGAATCTAGAAAAATTATTAAGTATGCTTTAGATAATGGAATTAATTTTTTTGATACAGCGGCAGCTTATCAAGGTGGAACATCAGAACAATTTTTAGGAAGAGCAATTAAAGATTTTGCTAAACGTGAAGATGTTGTAATTGCTACTAAATTTGGGCCAAGAACACCAGAAGAAAAAGAAGCTGGAATTAATGGTAAAGAATTAGTTTTAAAAAGATTAAATCAAAGTTTAGAAAATCTTGGAATGGATTATGTAGATTTATATATCTTACATATGTGGGATTATGGAACACCAATTGAAGAAATTTTAGAAGGATTTAATGAAGCAGTAAAACAAGGTAAAGTAAAATATATTGGAATTTCAAATTGTTATGCTTATCAACTTGCTAAAGCTAATGCTTATGCTAGAAGTAAAGGATATCCTGAATTTATTTCTATTCAAGGTCATTATAATTTATTATTTAGAGAAGAAGAAAGAGAAATGGCTAAATTATGTAAAGAAGATAATATTTCAATGACACCATATAGTTCTCTTGCTTCAGGAAGACTTTCAAGAAGACCAGGACAAACATCACAAAGATTAGAAAAAGATGCTTATGCTAAAGGGAAATATGATGCTACTCAAGAAGAAGATGAAAAGATTATTAAAAGAGTAGAAGAATTAGCTGATAAAAAAGGTGTTTCTATGACAGCTATTTCATTAGCATGGCTTATGAAAAAAGTTGCTTCTCCAGTAGTAGGAGCTACAAAAGTTCATCATATTGATGGTGCCTTAGAAGCTATGGATGTTGAATTAACTGATGAAGAAATGAATTATTTAGAAGAATTATATCAACCACATGCTTTAGTTGGTGTAATGGCACAAAATAAATAATAAAGCTTTTATAAATGTCTTAATACAATGATTACTTAAAAGGTGGTTGTTGTATTGAGATTTTTTTATAAATGAGATTGTTTAAAATAATTTAGAATGCTATATTTTTGATAGGTGATGAAGATGGAATTAAGAGTATTAAAATATTTTTTAGTAATTGCTCGTGAAGAGAATTTTACTAAAGCAGCAAAACAATTACATATTACACAGCCCACTCTATCAAGACAAATAGCTCAATTAGAGGATGAATTAGGGGTAACTTTATTTGAAAGAAATAATCATAAAATTATTTTAAGTGAAGATGGTATGATTCTAAAAAGAAGAGCACAAGAAATTCTTTCTTTAGCGAATAAAACTAAACAAGATTTTTTATATAAAGATGAATATCTTGAAGGGACGATTTCTATTGGATGTGGTGAATTTCAAGCAACTAAATGTCTAACTGATTGTATTGCAGCTTTTAGAAAGGAACATCCTCATATTAAATATGAACTCTATAGTGGTAATACTTATAATATTAAAGATAATATTGAAAGAGGCTTAATTGATATCGGTTTAATGTCTTGTCCTATTGATCTTTCTAAATTTGAAAGTATTGAAATGCCTTTAAAAGAAACATGGGGTGTTTTAGTTAAAAAAGACAGTCTTCTTGCTTGTAAAGAATTTATTGAACCTCAAGATTTAATAGATCTTCCAATTGTTACATCTATTGGAGATTATCAAGAAACAATTCTTAATCATTGGTTTGGAAAATATCAAGATCAAATGAATATCGTAGCAAGAGGAAATCTGATTTATAATGAAGCTCTTTTTGCACAAAGTAATGTAGGTGTTGTTTTAGGAATCAAGTTAAATTATGATTATAAAGATTTATGTTTTATTCCTTTAAAACCATCACTTCATCAACAAACGGCACTTGCTTGGAAAAAGGAACAATTCTTTTCACCAGCAACCACAGCTTTTATTAAATATGCAAAAGAATACTTTAAGAGATGATAGAAATATCATCTTTTTTAATACCTAAAAGGTATCGTTATTGATAAATTATAAGTATTAGATATTTAAAATAAAGGGAATTATAATAAAGATGTAAAGAAAGAGTGATACTGATGACAATTGAAGAAGCAAGTAAGAAATATAATATTCCAATCAATATTCTTAAAGAATATGAAAGCTGGGGATTATGTCAAGAAGTTAAAAAAGTAATGGGATCTTGGCAATATGATGAAACTGATTTAGAAAGATTAAGTTTGATTATGACGTTACATGATTTAGATTTTACTGTTGAAGAAATAGAAAAATATATGAAACTTTCTTTAGAAAAGAATGAAAGTGAATGTTTAAAACTTTTAAATAAAAAAGAATATTAAA
>UQVG01000264.1 GCA_900544435.1 uncultured Erysipelotrichaceae bacterium
CTATTTTGTTGATATTACTTCTAATACGTTCTATTTTTTTCTCTGCAAGCATTTTACCTTGTTTTAATAATTTATCATAATAGATTGTTGTTTTATCTTCACTCATAAATTGATCAAAATCTTTTAAAGGAATACCCACATCAATACATGTAGAAATAGCATCTAATATACCAAGTTGTTGATAAGAATAATAACGATAATTAGTTGCAGGATCAACATACATAGGTTTTAAGACACCAATTTTATCGTAATATCTTAATGATTTTATATGAACATTCGCAATTTTAGAAAATTCTCCAATACTTAACAAATTCTTATTCATAAATACCTCACTATTTATTAATATTTTATATTATTAGTATAGCATTATTTATAATAAAAAATTAAATGATGCTATAATATAAAAAAACAAGGAGGAAGACTATGAAACCAAAATTACATTTTACAGCACCTTATCATTGGATCAATGATCCAAATGGACTTATTTATTATAAAGGAAACTATCATATCTTTTATCAACATTTCCCATATGATAATAAATGGGGAACAATGCATTGGGGGCATGCTATTACAAAAGATTTTGTCAATTTTGAACATCTTCCAATTGCTTTATATCCATCTAAAGATTTTGATAGAAATGGATGCTTTTCAGGATCAGCAATTGAAATCGATGGACAACTTTATCTCTATTATACAGCTATTAAATATGCAAAAGAAAATCCAAGTAATGTACACAATCAATACAGTGATGATGATTTAAGAGCCTCACAAGCACTCGTTGTAAGTAGTGATGGTATTCATTTTGATAATGTTAAAAATAAAAAACAAATTATTCCCATGATTCAAGAAGGATTTATTGGAGATTACCGTCATACTAGAGACCCTAAAGTATGGAAAAAACAAGATGGTAAATATGCTATGGTGATTGGTAGTAAAGTGGCTTATAAAGATGATTATTGTGGAAAAGCACTTTTCTATGAAAGTGAAGATGCTATTCATTTTAATTATAAAAATAGCTATCAAGAACCAACAATTGGAAACATGTGGGAATGTCCAGATGTCTTTAAAATCAATGATCAATTCTTTATGATTTTCTCACCAGAAAATACTGATCAACCACCAAAACCCAATAGTAATGCACGTTATATGCCTATTGATTTTGACGAAGATACACTTACTATTAAATCTCATGGAGATTGGCCTTATCTTGATCATGGATTAGATTTCTATGCGCCACAAACATTCTTATCAAAAGATAATGAAAGACTTTTACTTGGTTGGCTTAGAATGAGAGAACCTGTTCAAGGAGAAGAATGGATTGGAATGTTTATCATGCCAAGAATTCTACATGAAAAAGATGGAAAGATTATTCAAGAGTTATATCCTGAAATTAAAAATTCATTTAATCAAGAAGTTCAAGAAATTTCATTTGAACAACCATTTCAATTAAAAACAACTCTTAATAAAGAAAGTTCTTTAAATTTAGGTGGATTTAAAATTGATATCCAAGATGATTGTTTACATTTAAATAGAGAAGAAGTTTCTATTCAAGCTAATAAAGTATGCAATGATGTTGTTTCACCAAAATTAGAAGGAAATTATGATATTGAACTTTATTATGATCATCATGTTTTTGAAATTTATATTAATGATGGTGAATACGTGATGTCACAAGTTGTTTATGATTTAAAAGATCAAATAGATATTAAAAATACAGAATATAAAGTCTATGTCAGATCATTATAAATTCTTTAGTCATAAACAATGTGAATATTATCCTTGTCATCAATTAGATGAAATTAATTGTTTATTTTGTTATTGCCCATTGTATATTTTAAAAAATTGTAAAGGTCATTATAAAATGATAGGAGATATAAAAGATTGTAGTGAATGTACTTTACCTCATCAAAAGGAAAACTATGATTATATTATTTCTCGTTATCAAGATGTTATAAAAGCTTTTCAATTACTTGACAATAAAGATACAAATGATAAGATAGAAGCACCGGAGGGTATTGAAGACAATGCTGGATAAGGTTTAGACCTTATCCAGTTTTTTTTAGGAGGAAATTATGGAACAAAGACTTTTAAAAGAAAATGTGTTTAAAGTATTAATGATATTTGCATTACCATATATGTTTTCAAATTTATTACAAGTATTATATGGTTCAGCAGATATGTTTGTAGTTGGACAATTTGGACATACCTTTGATGTTTCAGGAGTTTCGATAGGAAGTCAAACGATGGCTTTAATTACAAATCTTGTTTTAGGACTTACGACAGGGGTTACGGTTTTATTAGGACAATATTTGGGAAGTAAATCGTATCGAGATTTATCGAAAACGATTGGTGGAGCTATTGTTTTATTTTTAATCATTGCTTTAGGTTTAACTTTTATCATGTTGTATTTTAATAATGAAATTACTCTTTTAATGAATACGCCTAAAGAAGCCATTGAAGCTACTAAAAGCTATTTAAGCATTTGTTCAGCAGGAATTATTTTTATTGTAGGGTATAATGTGGTAAGTAGTATTTTAAGAGGGTTAGGAGATAGTAAAACACCTTTATTGTTTGTTTTTATTGCGTGTATAATTAATATTGTTGTTGATTTTGTTTTAGTAGGATATTTTCATATGGGTGCTAAAGGTGCTGCTATTGCGACGGTTTCAGCACAAGGTTTATCGTTTTTATTTGCATTAGTTTATTTATGTAAAAAGGGATTAGGATATCCTTTTTATAAAGAAGATATTTGTTTTTCTAAATATATTCAAAAGATTATGAAAATTGGTTTTCCTTTAGGATTACAAAGTGTACTCGTTAATATTTCATTTTTAATTATTACAATTATTGTTAATCAAATGGGATTGATTGCTTCTGCATCTTTAGGAGTAGTAGAAAAATTAATGGAATTTTTAATGTTACCAGCGATTGCTTTAGGAAGTGCTCTAGCTTCACTTATTGCTTTAAATGTAGGAGCTAAACAATATAAACGTGCAAAACAAACTTTAAAATATGCAATTTTAATTTCACTTGCTTTTGCTATTATTGTAACAACAATTTGTGAAATCGACGGGACACTACTTACTCGTATTTTTACCAATAATCAAGATGTTATAGATAATGGTGCACTTTATTTAAAAACTTATTCTATTGATTGTCTATTAACGAGTTTTCTATTTTGTTTCAATGGTTATTTAAATGGCTATGAAAAAACAGTTTTTACGATGATACATAGTTTAGTAGCTACATTTTTAGGAAGAATACCTTTAACATTGTTATTTTCTAAAATACCAAATGTAACACTTTTCCATATGGGAATTGCAGCACCATTATCTACAATGATTTCACTTATTATGATCTTTATTTATTTCAAGAAAACAAAATTTGATAATATTAAAGAGAGATAAGTTACATT
>UQVG01000265.1 GCA_900544435.1 uncultured Erysipelotrichaceae bacterium
AACATATAAAATCACCTCACTGATAAAATAACATGAAAAATAAAAAAATAAAAGCAATGAAAGGGATTTCATTTGTTGGCGAGATATGTTATTGTTAGAAACGGAGGAAATTTTATGGATTATGAATTATTAGAAAAAGCGGCGATGACAAAGTATGAAATGTCAAAAAATGATCCGTTTCGTTTTTTTATGAGAAGTATTGTGGCAGGGCTTTATTTAGGGCTTGCAACGATTTTATCTTATACTTTAGCAGTTTTATTAATTGAGCATCATGTGATTGCATCTAAAATTGCATTTGCGGGAGCATTTGGAATAGGACTCGTTATTATTGTTTTACTTGGTTCAGAGTTATTTACAGGAAATTGTTTTACCACAATGTTTCCAGTTTATCATAAAAAACTTAGATTTTTAGATATTTTACCGATGTGGGGGATTTGTTATGTAGGTAACTTTGTTGGTATTGCTTTGATTTGTTTTTTATTTATTAAAAGTGGTGTTAATCATGAAGCAATGAATCAATATCTTGCAAATGTAGTTTCTAATAAGTTAAATTTTGATTATTTAGAACTTTTTATTAAAGGAATCTTATGTAATTTTATTGTTTGTGCAGCAGCATTTGTAGGAATGAAGCTTAAGGAAGAAACGGCTAAAACATTTATTATGATGATTATTGTTATGACTTTTGTTTTACCAGGATTTGAACATAGTATTGCCAATATGGGAACATTTTCAATGACATTTACAGCTCTTGGTACAGGAATTTCTTGGAGCGGTGTGTGGTTACATATGTTACTTTCAACTTTAGGAAATATTATAGGTGGAAGTATTTTACTTGGATTACCAATTTATTTAATGATTAGACCTAAAAAATCTAGCTAATTGCTAGATTTTTTTAATGTCTTGATAATTAATGAGTTCAATATTTTTTGTCATTTCTTTTGCTTTTTGGCTACATATAATATCTAATTCATGAGCGCGTCTTAAATTATAAGAAGATATTTGATAAAGTTTCCAATCAATCATCGCAGGATGACACATCAATTCATAATTTTCAACATCTTTATGTAAAATCGTATCAATCATTTCAAATGTAGCATCTTGGTTATAGAAAAGTTCTTCAAAATAAACAGGTTCAAAATCTTTTTGTAAGTATGTTTCTTGACGAATAGGTAAATCATATTCATGAGCTAACTTTAATGCAACATCAATATTACTATTAAGTAAATGAACATGATGATGAGAATCTAGATGGGTTGGTTTATGTCCCATGATTTTAATAAATTTTTCAATTTGAGCTTTCCATTCTTGATAAAGTTCTTCTTGAGATACGATAGCTTCTCTATTTGTATAAGTATCTCTTGATTTAAAATTTCCTTTTTCATCAACAAAACTTACATTTGTTAAAGGTTTTCCTACTGTAATATTCAAATGAACACCTAAGCCTAAATTTGGATAGTCTTTTGTCATTTCTAAATATTTTTCAATGTTTTCCATATTCATCATACAAGTAGTTGAAGTTAAAATACCATCTCTATGCGCTTTTAAAATACCTAAACAAACACCTTCAGATAAACCATAATCATCTGCGTTTACAATTAATCTTTTAATCATAGTAAACCTCCTAGTTATATTATAAAGAAAATAAGTGAACTATGATACAAAAAATGCTAAAATACATACAAAGAAAGTGAGATGAAAATATGAAAGAACTCATAGTGGCGACAACCAATCAAGGAAAAGTCAAAGAAATTCAAGCAATGTTAAAGGATTTAAATATTGAAGTCAAATCTTTAAAAGATGTTTATGATGATGTTCCAGATATTGTTGAAGATGGAAAAACATTTAAAGAAAATGCTTTGATTAAAGCAAAATATGTTGCTGATGATTTACATAAAATTGTTTTAGCAGATGATAGTGGCATTGAAATCGATGCTTTTGGAAAGCTTCCAGGAATCTATTCTGCTCGCTTTTTAGGAAAAGATACCCCTTATCCAATTATCAATCAAGCAATCATTGATGCAATTGAAGGTAAAGAAAGAACATGCCGCTTTGTGTGTGCTCTAGCTTTATGTATTCCAGATCAAGAACCTATCTTGATTCAAGAAACATTTGAAGGTGAAATTAATGATCATATTGCCGGGGTCAATGGTTTTGGCTATGATCCAATTTTCTATTTCCCACCTTGTCAAAAAACAAGTGCTGAGATGACTTTAGAAGAAAAAAATAAATACTCACATCGAGCTAAAGCACTCAAAAAATTATATACTATTTTAAAAGAATTATAGAAGGAGAAAAAAATGAATCATATTGTATTAGTACATCCAGCAATTCCTCAAAATACTGGAAATATCATGAGAACATGTGTTGCAACCAATACAGCACTACATATTATTAAACCAATGTCATTTGAATTAGATGATAAAAAAATGAAAAGAGCAGGACTTGATTATATTAAAGATCTAGATTTACATGTTTATGAATCTTATGAAGAATTCAAAGCTAAAAACCCAGGAGAATATCATTTCTTTACACGTTATTCAAAACTTTGTTATACGGATCAAGATTATAGTGATAGTTCTAAAGAACATTATTTATTCTTTGGACATGAACATGATGGAATTCCTAAAGAAATTTTAAAAGAAAATTTAGATCGTTGTGTACGTATTCCAATGTCAGATAAAGTAAGAAGTCTTAATTTATCTAACTGTGCAGCACTTACGATTTATGAAGTTTTAAGACAACAAGATTATCCAAACCTTTCTAAAGTAGAAGTTCAAAAAGGTGAAGAATTTTTATATGAGTTATAGTAAAAAAGATATACTGACAAGTATATCTTTCATGCTATTTATCATTTCTTTTTCTGTTGTTTTTGTTGTCTTTTTTAAACCACTGTATTATTTTGATATTCACCATTTAAATCTTGTTGAAAATACACATTATACGTACCAACAAATTAAAGAAAATTATCAAATCTTAATACATTATCAATCCATTTTTTATCAAGGAAAACTTGTTTTTAAAGATTTTATCATGTCAAAAGGTGGACGTATTCATTTTGAAGAAGTGAAACGCATTTTTGAAATAATTCAAATAGTATGTTTGCTTACTTTTTGTACAACTTCTTATTTGGTTTATAGACAAATTAAACAAAAAGAATATCGCTTTTTTAAATTGACAGCCATTTTAACGATTGTCATTCCTTTGATTTTAGGCTTCTTTGCTTTTATTGATTTTGATCGTTTATTTGTGATGTTTCATCAATTGGCGTTTAGTAATGATTATTGGCTTTTTAATCCTCGTTTGGATCCAATTATTAATATTTTGCCTGAAAACTTTTTTTTGCATTGTTTTATGTTGATTGTTTTTATTGTTTTATTCAGTGCATTTATTT
>UQVG01000266.1 GCA_900544435.1 uncultured Erysipelotrichaceae bacterium
TTCCATAGTTTCTCCCTCCATTATTTATATAGACAACAAAAATCATTTTTTCTTTAAAAAAATAAAAAAACTCACTAAATTGCATCAGCAATTTAATGAGTCTATAAATTAAGCTTCTTTTCTTTGTTTAAAGAAAACATATCCAGCTGCAGCAAGCATCATAATCATTGCATAAATTTCACCATGAGCAGTATCTCCAGTTTTTACTGCTTGTGATGGATTATTTTCTGCTTTTTTATCATCAGTTGCAGGAGCTTCAGTTGTTTTTAATTGTTGAGCGATCCAATCAAATGATTTTACACCACATTCATCACATTGTGCTTCATTGTTGAAGAAATAAATCCAAGACCAATGACCACTATAATTTTCATCTTTGTAAAGACCAGAAGTATCTACAACATGTTCAGTAGTAGAAACATGTAAATTTGATGCTCCAAGAGCTTTTAAACGATTAATTGTTGGAATTTCATGAAGTGTAGGATCTACTGTATCATCATCTTTTGAATAAATGAAATACATTGGTAAATCTTTAACACCTTGTAATTGTTCATCAGTAATATAAGAATCAGGAACTGCTTCACAAATAGGTACAATTGCATCATATTCTTGTGGATAAGCTAAGCCCATTAATAAAGTCATATAACCACCATTAGAACATCCAGCTAAAACAACTTTTTTAGCACCTACTTTTTCTTTATAGGCAGCAATAAGTTCATGTAAAGATTCTTGATAATAAGATGTTCCATCAGCTTGAATGCTAGCATTGTTGAAGTTGCTTTGTTTTCCATCATTATCCATCCAATAAGTTGGACATTGTGGAACTAAAACGTGAGCACCACCTAATGTATTTTGAAATTCATCACCAGCTAAAGCTGTTACTTTGTTTGCTAGAGTAGTTACATAAGGATCAGTAGTTCTATCAGCAATTGTATCAGCATCTTTTCCACCTTCACCTAAACCATGTAACCATACAACTAAAGTATCACTATCATTTTGTGGTGTATAAGATGCATATGAGTATTTAACACCATCTTTTGCTTGATAGCTTCCTAAATCAAAAACATCAGCAGAAGTTGTTTTTGAAGTGTATTCTTTTTCAATTTCTAAAGATTGAACAACTTGCCCATTTGATGTTAATTGAGTATCATTAGCAGAAATTTCAAAATAATAATCTTTAACATAAGTATTATATTGAGTAGCTAATGACCAAACAATTGGAGAAGGTGTATCAGCTCTCACTTTTAATTCTAATTCAACTTTGTTTCCATCAACTTTTACACTTTTTACAGTACGTTCAGTTGGAGCAGCTTTTATAATTGTTCCAGCAGGACCTTGACTATAATCAAAAGTTTCTGAATTTTCTACAACTTTAAATGTGTTTTCATCTACATGATCAATAGGATTATCAAGAGTTAATGTCACTTTATCAGTTGCACATCCCCAATCATAACCACTAACATGAATGCTATATGTTCCATGAATATCAACTGTTCCATCAGCAAAAACAAGATTTGTTGATACAAGACACATCATAGCACATACAAATAAACTAAATATCTTTTTTAACATTTTCTTTCCTCCCTCTTTTTGACAAGTAAAACTTTATCATTGAAAGAGCTTACAAAAATGTCAAAAACATACTTCTTTAATGTCATTTTCTAACTTTTTCACGATATTTTGCAGGTGTATCATGATAAATTTTTTTAAAAGCGTTAATAAAAGATTTTAAATTTGGAAATCCATGCAAATAAGCAATTTCTAAAATTGTATAATTAGAGAACAAAACATCATGTCTTGCTTTTTTTAATCGTATAGAAATAAGATACTCTTTAACAGTCATATTTAAATGATTTTTAAAATAGCGTGATAAATATCCTGAAGATATATTAAAATGATCTGCTATTTTATCGACTGTAAGATCTTCATTATAATGTAAATCAATATATTGAGTCATTTTTATAATTCTTTTATCTTGTAGAGTTTGTAAATTCACATTTGTTTTTTTATCTAATGTATTTGAAAGTAATGTATATAAAAGATGTAAAATATAACTTTCAATTTCTATTCTTTGAAATTGATTGATATGATCATAAGCATTAATAATTTTAAAAATGTCTGATAATATCTTTTCTTTGATTTTACGATTAGGTTGAATAAATTGATAATTATCAATAGCTGGATAATATTTTTTAATAAAATCATAATTTATTTGAAGTGCATATCCTTTATAGATATCAGTATCTTCCGTATGATGCATCCCATGAATTTCTTGACTATTAATAATATATAAGCTTCCTTGAGGAATAATCAATTCTTTATCAGTAAGAAATAATTTTAGTTTTCCTAAAACGGGAATCAAAATTTCAATACTATTATGATAATGTTTAGCTGTTTTTGTATAATGATCTTCAAAGTAAATATCTAATAATTTAATAGGTAATTGGTAATCAAGTTCTATTTTTTCATATTGTATCATTTGTTTTTCCTCTATTTAAAACATTCTATAAATTCATTTAATAAAGCTGAAACTTCTTCATTTTTTCTAGTAATAAAAGCAATACCAGTATATAAGTTTTTATCTTCTAAAATCGTATAAACAAGAGAATGATCATAAGGTAATGATAAACTACTCATGGGACAAATTGCTACTCCAATACCACTATTGGCCCAAATAAGAGAGGTTCTACTATCATCACAAGTTACTTTTAATTGAATTTGAATTTGTTTATTTAAACAATAATCATTAATTAAAGGAAGATACCTTTGATGAATAATTAAAGGGGTATCTTTAAAATCTTTTATTTTTCTTTTAGGTGTTGAAAAATATTCTTTTTTCCCAATAACGATCATTGGCTCTTTTTCTAAATAAAAAGTATTTACTTGAGAAGTATCAAAAGGTGTTCTCACAATCCCTAAATCAATATTATGTGATAATAATAAATCAAGTATTTCATACGTAGAACCTTCATGAATAGCATATTGAACATGTTGATTCTTTTTAATAAATTCTTTAATACTTTCTTGTTGAATTAAACCACTATTAGAAGAAGTAATCCCAATTCTTAAAACATCTTGATAAGATTGTTTTAATTCATTTTTAGTAATTTCAGTTAAATCTAAGATTTGTAAACATCTTTTATAAAAACGATTACCAGCTTCTGTTAATTCAATTTGTTTATTACCTCTTTTTAAAAGAATTACACCTAATTCTTCTTCTAATTGTTTAAGTTGCATCGATAAAGGAGGCTGTGCCATGTGTAACTTTTTAGCAGCTTTAGAGATTGTTCCTTCTTCTACAATAGTTTTAAAATATTTCATTTGTCTAATATCCATCATAAAACTCCTTTAAATGGGAATAATATATTTATTAAATATAATT
>UQVG01000267.1 GCA_900544435.1 uncultured Erysipelotrichaceae bacterium
ATGAAATAATTAAAATCATTATCATTTGTATCATAAAAAATAAAACTATTTCTTTTGTTGTATATCCAAAAATCTTTAATAGACCTAATATCTTAGAATGCATCTTATTATAATAATTCGTAGAATAAACAACTACATAAATACAAATCAACATAAAAATTAAAATCACTGTCAATCTAAAAAGTTCCATAAAGAAGGCTGCTAAATCATCTGTCTTTAAAGGTGGATTAAGCGTTGTATTATAAAACATACTTAAAATCAAACTCAGTAATAGCATTGCTCCTGTAATCACTCCAATCATACTGATATTCTTTTTGATTTCTTTAAAAAAGTATTTATATGTAAAATCAAACATATTTTTATCTCCTTTCCTTGATTTTCTTCTCTTTACATCTTCAATCTAGACTATAGAGTCCCTCTATACTCAAGTGTTTTTTTGATTTTCATAAAAAAAGCTGAGATTTTACTCAGCTTAACTGTTTTATTGTTCTTTTCTTTTAATAAACCATAACAATATAATTCCTACTAATAAACTCATTGCTATTCCTATAGCCATTAATTGATAATTATAATAGGAACTTCTTACATGACCAATAACCTTTGTAACAGGATGAGTACTCGCTATTAACCAACTAAATACACATCCTATAAGTACAACAAATATAGGAACTTTTTTCATAGTAATCACTCCTCGCTTGTTTTTAACATATTTCCTTCATTATTTATTTTCATTAAAATGATAAATGTAACACAGGGTACGACCAAAATAATTAAATTCACAATCATCAAAACACTCAATGATCTTTCTATAATTATACTTGCTAATATATGATATTGTAAGTAGAAAATACCCATTACTGAAACTTGCGCTAAAACAATAGATAGCAAACAATAATTAATTCTTTCTTTTAAAATAAGCTTTAAACATTGCTTTTTATTGAATCCATTGACAAGCAACAATGCGTATTGATAACGCCTTGTGACAACATCAAATATTCCTATGATAAAACATGAAAGTACAAAGAGTATAAATATGATCTTTGAAAAATTGTAAATCATTTCAAAACCAAATGATGTTGTTTGATTTAGAATCATAGAAGATACTGGATTGTAAACTTTAATTTGTTGATCGTGTTTTTTAATAAAATCTGTCACTGCCTGGATATTCTTATATGAATTTATTTTTAAGATATAGACATTTGATTGATACGAGGCATCAGGTATACATTGATTGATGATTTTTTGATAGAGATTTTGTGATATATAAATGATATTTTCAGTTGATTTCGTATAACGATTCCCAATATCTTTATCAACAGTATCTGCATTTGAAAGTTCAAAAGGAATTTCAACAAATTCAAACTCATTATTTTTTAATATTTGCATTGTTCCAGTCAAATGAATATGTCCTTTTATTTTTTGATAAAGAGAATAAGAAATATAAATCTTGTCTGTATTTATTTTTTGTTTATCAATTGAAAATACATGGTTATTACTCCTTTTAACTGTTTTCATTTTCTTATAATAGGGTTGTACGACCACTGTTTCTTTAAAAGATGAATCATTGACTGTCACATGAGCTACATTCCATTCAAAAAAGGGAGAAATATTTTGAATCATATGATTTTGTGACAAATCTTGTACAAGTGTTCTAGAAACTGGCATTCCAGCCATATCATAAGCATTTCCACCATTCTTATAAGAAATCCTTAATTCATTATCAATCGCTTTATTAATCATTCTTTCTGTTTCTTTTTGATAATAGGCTTGAAAACACATCATATAAGTCATAATGATCATCAAAAAAGAAATGATGATATTTCTTTTATTATGTATTTTATTTGATTTTTGTGCATGTAAATAATAATTAAGTGGAAATGTTTGAATTGTTTTTCTTGCAATCAAATTCTTATTTTCTTTGATGATATTTTTCTTTAATAGAATTTGTTGATTTTCAATATGATAGTGTTTATCTGCAATCTCTAACATCTCTAAATCATGAGAAGCAATGACAACTGTTTTATGATATTTATAGCATAGATCATAAATGATTTTTCTCATACGTCTTCTATTTTCATCATCTAAATACGCTGTTGGTTCATCTAAAAAAATGATTTTTGGATCTTTCATCATACAACATAAAATCAATAATCTTTGTTTTTGTCCTCCTGATAAAACTTTTACTTCACCATTTAAATCAATATTTAAATCAAGTTCATCTAATAAATTCATCATTTTGTCTTTCTTAAATTCAACTTCTCCTAATTGACTAAAGAATTCTATATTTTGAATGACTGATAAATCATTAAAAAGTCGGCAGTCTTGAAAAACAAAAGCTATTTTTCTTCTAAATGATTCTTCATCTAAATCAGACATTTTTTCATTTTCATAAATATATTCCTTATCTGCATAATCTGTAAGTCGTGCAAGTTCAAATAATAGAGTCGATTTACCCGAGCCGCTCTCTCCTGTAATCAATGTAATTTTTCCTGAATCAATTTTAATTTCTTGATCAGTAAATAAATCTTTATTCCTAAAAGATAAATTGATATGTTTCATTTCAATCATAGTTTCACCTTCTTAACAAAATACTTACTGTAAAATAAATACAAGATGTAAATGATAATAGAAACAGCTATTTGAATACTAAAGAAAAGTAATAAACTGATGATTAAACTTTGATCATTGACTGCAAAAAATCCCATCTTTCTTGCGATAAAAAAGCCCGGTATACCTAATGCAAGTGACAATAATAATTGAACAAGGCCATTTTCATTCACCAATGAATGAATATCCTTATCATTTAAACCGTAAACTTTTAATAGTTTCACTTCATTTTTACGATCATCAAGTGCATTGATTTGTACCATTGCATAAAGTACAATGGCTACTAAAACCACCATTATCATGTAGATATATCTACCTTTTCTTTCTTCTTTATAGATATCTGTCATATCAATGACTGAATTATATTGATCATAAGTTACAAGATTTTTAGAAATCTTTGTTATTTCTTTCTCTACTGTTTTTAAATTATTTATACGATCTACTTCTATAACATAGTTCTTACTATGATAAGGGGTAATTGTTGCATTTAATTCTTTAGCGTCCAATAAACTATCGGGTGTTTGATTATTGTATTGATTCAATAAACTATAAAATGATTTTTTTGGCATTAAAATAGTATATCCTGCACTCAAAAACTCATTATAGTAATCATCTACAGAAACGATATGATCTATTTCTAAATCAAGTTTTACTTTTTTAGTAAGGACTTGCGACATCTCTACCTTTAGCCCTGATTCATTCATTTCTCCTTGATAACTGTATTGTTGGACAGGTATATAGACCTCTACAGAAATCTTAAA
>UQVG01000268.1 GCA_900544435.1 uncultured Erysipelotrichaceae bacterium
TAACTTCATTATGATCTACAGCTAATAACTCAATCATATGTCTGTCTTTCGTAAGTTCTAACAATGTCATTTTCTCTTGAAAGGAAAACTTATACATGGGAATCCCTTTTTCATGTTTCTCTATGGTTTTATCATAAATCCATTCTTTACACTTTTTTTCCAATAATTGAAAATCACAACAGAACTGATGATATGTCGTATTCTTATCCAATGCCTTGTGATAGATTGCTTTTGCTTTACTTTGAATGACTTCTCTATTCTTGTTACAATATTTTAATTCTTGTCTTAGCAGAAATCTGTATTGATAATCACTTTCGTTGTTTATCACTTTTTGTTTAATTTCTGCATCAGGCACAGGAAACATAAAAGAATAACGAACACTTCCCACTGGTACATTTCCTACTTCAATGACATAATTTGAACTTTGTTTTATGTTAAATGAGGATACAGGAGCAAAATAATTCAATCCATTGATTTTAAATAAAGTACCACACAAAAATTTATTTCTATTCTGATACTCCACATTAGGTATTCGAGAATCGAATTGTTTTAAATATTTTACATAATCAACATTCACTTCATAGAAATCTAGTTTTTCGCTCATACAAGCACCCCCAAACATGAAAAAAAGCCATGTACCTATACATGACTTTGTATTCGCCTTTTAGCTGTTTGCTATCCTATTCGTTAAATTATGAATAGGCATGGTAGCGAAGCACCCGAATAGATTATTCGCCTTTTAGTCGTTTGACTATCCTGCATTATACAGGCATGGTAGCGAAGCACCTTAAAGATTCGAGATTTGCCTCTTGTCTTGTACTTCAACTGCAAAGGACAAACCTCATATGAATGATAATGAAGATGTTCTCTTCGATTAGAGTATAGCACAGTAATTTTTATTTGCAAACTAATTTTAAAATTGCATTTTATTCAAAATAGGAAGTCACTTCCTATTTTTGAAAAAAGTGAAGATTACTCTCCACTTAAATATCTCTATCTTCAAAATCATCTTCAATACTTATATTGACTGCATCATTGTCTTCGTTTCCATCAGTAATGCCATTCTTATTATACAAATAATTACGGTCATATACTTTCAGTTCTTCAAGGAATTCTGAAACATTAAGATATATAACCCCATTATCATCTTTATCTAAAGTCTTGCCATTATACAAAACAACTTTTTCTTTTACTTTAAAACCATTTTCTTTTAACCAATCAAGTTTTTCAGTATCTAGCAAATGTTTTGTTTGTTTATTGTATTCAACTTCAGAAGAATGTTTAATTTCAAAAATGAATGTTTCATTCTTTTTGTTACGAATAACCATATCATATTCGCCATTTTTAAATGGAGATTTTCTATACTCATAAAATCTAAATTGAGAAACAAAGCAATCAGATAAACTTCTAGTTACATTTAAGAGAACAATTTCTTCTAACATTCTTCCTTTAATATCAGATAACAATTTGTTATAAATGAACTCTTGTTTATCTCCACTCAACTTAACGAATTTAGGGTCATTATACAACGCTTTTAATGCTGATTTTGCCTGATTATAACGAATGCAAGGTTGAACAACGACAGGATTATCAGAAATTGAAAATTCTTTGCTAACTGTACAATATTTAACATCATCAAAAAAATCCAACTCATACAAATAATTTTCTATCTGTGCGAGTTCATTTTCTGTTAAACCATACTTCAATTCATTGTAATTTAAAATCTTTAAATCCTTTTTTATTTGTTCTGATAAACTTTCTACATTCATATCAGCACTATAGGATAATATATCATTGTCTTTAACATCCGATATATAGTGATGCAAAACTCCAATATCATGAGATTCAAAATTTTTCAAAATTGCATCAAGTAAAAATTCATGGTTCTTATCTTCGATAACTCGATTGATAACATTTGTTAATTCTCCTCGACTATGAATTAAATATAAAGCACCTAAATCTCCTTTATCTTTTAATTTAGACAAGGAATGTTGAATATTTTCTGCAATAGCTGAATCAACATATTCTTTAAAATTTTCATCTCTATTATAGTTAATTCCACTTTTTGACAACAATCCACCTTCCACAATATAATCTTCAGCAGTGGCATTTGGAAATAAATGCGTATATTCATAATATGGAATATAAGTTGTATGAATTGAAATTGAACGATCAAACAACTCTCCTCTTTGGCTTAAATAAATACCTAATGAATCTGTTCCTGTTAATACAATATGAATACCTGATATAGCAAACTCATCTGATAGTAAAGAAGATACTCTTACAAATTGTTCTACTTTGGTAATTTCATCAATGAAAATATATTTATATCCCTGTTCATTTAATTTTTGTAAATCTAGATACAAACTTGCCATGTTGTCTTCTTCTGTTACATCTATCCATGCAGTTTTATTAAATTGCTCATTTGTCATACCTAAAATAGATTGTAACATCATAGTAGTCTTCCCAGTTCTTCGCAAACCATATAACGCACAAACTTTACCATAATAAGGTGTATTCACTGATAAATCAGAGTACAGATATTTGTTCAAATCATTCAGTAAATATCTTGTGTTTAATGAACTTACAGATTTCGCTCTATTTTGTAAAGATACTCCAAATCTAACATTTGTTCTGTATATAGACATTTCAGCACCTTCTTTCATACTATTATTATAACAGATTTATATGCACCCTAATAGATAGCATTTTCATGCTCTCTACAAAAATAGGAAGTGACTTCCTATTTTTGAAAAAAGTGAAGATTACTCTCCACTTTGCATTTAACCTTTTGTATCCAATGAATCATTATCATCATATTCATCTTCTACATTTTTTATACATTCTTTTCGTGCTAGAAGCATCTTCTGATAATTACGATCATATACTTTTAATTCATCAAGATATTCAGATATGTTTTTATATTTCACACCTTCAATTTCTTGTCCTTGTGTTTTTCCCATATATAACACTGTTCTTCCTGTTACCTCTAATCCTCTTTTTTCAAAGTATTTCATTTTTGCAGGGTCAATCATATGTTTGTACTGACTTGGTACGATTTCAGAACTGTGTTTGATTTCAAATAATTCTACAGTGTATAATTCTTTATCTTTAATAACTAAATCAATTTCTCCTTCTGTAACTCCTTCACTCGGCATTGGTGGATAAGAGAGTTGAAATACTTCATATTTTTCAGCATCCAAAGATTGTTGGACATTATAAATTGTCAATTCTTCTAATATCTTTCCTTTTACATTGTTATCAATCGTTGAAACAATTAAATTTTGTTCTTTATCTGTTCCTAATCGGAAAGTATTGTGATTTTCTAAAATCTTCAACAATTCCTTGCACTGACTGTATCGCA
>UQVG01000269.1 GCA_900544435.1 uncultured Erysipelotrichaceae bacterium
TTTTCTATTTATTATTTAGAATTCTTTTCTCATTTAATATTACCTTCTACAAGATTTTCATAATATTTTAATTTTCTATCTAAATTATTTTGATAATCCAATTCAAAATAACATGTATATAAAACATCTAAAATATAAAGAAGTGATAATCTTGTAGAAAAAGAGGATATCTTTTTATAATGATTTTCATAAGGTGAAATATATAATTGATAATCTGGTTTTATATCTTTAAAAGTATATTCATATGAAGAAATTAAAACAATTGGTGTTTTTGTTTTATTTAAAATACGAGGTACAATATCTGATAAAATGCCTCTTCCACCAAAAGTAATCACTATTGCTAGATGGTTTTCATCACTACTAGCGGCACTTAATCGTTGTTGATAATCTTCAATAGGAACATTGACATTTACACCTATTTCTTTCATTTGAAATTGGAAGTTTAAAGCAAAATTGATATTTCCTGCTGATGTATAAATATCAATCACTTTTGCTTTTTTCATTGCAGAAGCAATGAGTCTTAGTTGATCTAAACTAAAAAGATTAGCGGTTAAATTGAGAGTTTGTTCATAGTCTTCTTTGATTTTATGGACAATTTCATAATGAGTTTGAAACGGATTAACAGGAAAATCAAAGTTAAAATCTCCATTACTTTTTAGATAATCATTTAAAGAGCTCGTAATTTTTATTTTTAAGTCAGAAAATCCCGCAAGATTCAATTTATCGCATAAACGATAAACCGTCGCTGTAGAAACAAAACAGGCTTTACCAAGTTCTTTAGATGACATTTTTAAAACATCTTCTGGATGTTTTAAAATATAATCGGCTAGTATTCTTTCATTTTTAGAGAGCTCTTTATTTTCTTTTAAGTTCATAAATAAATTCATATTATCACCACTTCTATTTTAATATATTTATAAAGATAAAGAAAACCCTATTCAGGGTTTTCTAAGGTATCTTTTATAAGTTCTATGAGTTTATAAGCATCATATCTAGCAAAGATAGTTGCTGGTATCTTTAAGATTTGCTTATTCTTATATTTTTCTTGTAATAAAGCACATTGATAAGAAACTTGAGGTGCTAGTAAAATAAGATCATATTTTTGAGATACTTGTTCTAATTTTTCTAAACTAATTGCTTGAAAAATATAGTTTAATTCTAAAAGTTGTGCAGTCGTGTTAAGTTTTTCTACAAAATATCCTGTTGTTAGCCCACCTGAACAGGTTAAAAGTATTTTTTTTGCTGGTATATTCGTTATTTGAGACATATTTTCAAGCATCTCATAAAAAAGCTTACAAGCATGATTTAAATTTTGCATTTGAAAATGCAAATAACATTCTGCTTTATTTGTTTTTTTATTAATTATTGTAAATTCTATGATTGAATGAAGATTAAATGTGATTTTGCAAAGACAATTCTTCTCTTCTAAAATAACAGTATCTTGATCTTGAGGATCATTATAGACAATGCATGTCTTATTTTGTTGGTTAAAAAGCCACTTTCTAAAATAAACAACATAGAGTTCCTTATAAAACGCATCCATTTCGATGCACCCCTTCTACTATTTTCTAGCTTCTACAATTTCAATAGCTCTTTTTAAAACATTTGCGCCATTCATTGTTCCATAATCTCTCATATTAATAACTTCTACTGGAACTTGACCTTCTGCAGCTTTTTCAAGTCCTACTAATTGATGTCTAACTTGTGGTCCAAGCATAACAATATCCCATTCTTTTAAAACTTTTTCTGCTTGAGTAAAGCCTAAGGCAGTGATTGTTAAATCAATATTTTGTTCTTTAGCTGCCATTTCCATCTTTTGTACTAAGATGCTTGTTGACATTCCTGCGTTACATACTAATAATACTTTCATTTTCTTATTTCTCCTTTAATCATTTGTTAGATCTTCTCCGTTGGTTTTAATCACTTTTTTATACCAATAGAAAGAATCTTTACGATATCTTTTTAATGTTTTTAAATCAAATTCATCTCGATCAACATAGATAAAACCATATCTTTTTTTCATTCCTTCATGTGTAGAAATTAAATCAATGGCACTCCATGGATTATATCCCATCATTTCTACACCATCTGTAATAGATAATTGAATTTGTTTAATATGTTCTTGTAAATATTTAATACGATAAGGATCATGAATTTTTCCATCATCCGTTAATGTATCATAAGCACCTAAGCCATTTTCAGTAACCAACATTGGTAAATGATAACGTGAATACATTTCTCTCATGGTATTTCTAAAACCGACAGGATCAATCTCCCAACCAAACTCTGTTTTCATTAAATGTGGATTATGATATCCTTTATAAACTCCTGCTTCTCCTCGATCTGATTGTTGATCTGCACCTGGGTCAATTTCTTCTGTTCCATCACTTTCCTCAGCAGTAGATGTTGTATAATAATTAAAGCCAATAAAATCAGGATGACCGTTCTTCAATGCTTCTTCATCACCTTCGCCAAATTCTGGACATGCGTCATGTTCTTCTAAATAGGCCCATACTAAGTTGTTATAAACACCATATACCGCCATATCTAAATAAAGCCAGTTTCTAATGGCATTATAATTTTGAGCAGCTAAAATATCTTCTGGTTTACAACTTGCTGGATAAACAAGTCCAATATTAGGTGCTGGTCCAATTTTTGCATCTGGTAACATTTCATGACATAAAGCCATAGCTTTTGCTTGTGCAACTAATTGATGATGATTTTGTTGATAAATCTCTTTTGTTAAATTTGTTGTATTTTCAGGAACAATAAGTGTTCCAATCGTTGGTCCTACAAGAGTTAACATATTTTGTTCATTGATTGTTAACCAATATTTAACACGATCACCAAAGTTTTCAAATAAGACTCTTGCATATTCTAAAAACCAATCAATAGATTCTCGCTTACTCCAAGAACCTTTCTTATCTAATAATGCTGGCATATCAAAATGAAACATTGTCACAATCGGTTCAATTTGATATTTTAAACATTCATTAATTAAATTATTATAAAAATCAATTCCTTTTTGATTAATTTCTCCTATTCCTTTAGGTAAAATTCTTGACCAAGAAATAGAAAAACGATAAGACTTAAATCCCATTTCAGCCATTAACGCCACATCTTCTTTATAATGATGATAATGGTCTGCACATATTTTTAAATCAGATGTTCCTTCTGGAATAACTTTAACATCTTGACATGATGGACCTTTTCCATCTTCTAAGTTTGCCCCTTCTACTTGATAGGCACTTGTACTTGCACCCCAAAGAAAATCTTTAGGGAATGGTTTTAATTTTTTGTGTAACATTTCTTTTCCCTCCTTGCCCTTATTTTTACATA
>UQVG01000270.1 GCA_900544435.1 uncultured Erysipelotrichaceae bacterium
TGATAATATATTACACGAAATATGAGGTGATTGAGATGAAACAAGTTGTTTTAGAATTTGATGATGAAGAAATGGAATTATTAGAAGAACAATTTAAACAAATTCAAGATGTTGCTGGAATGGAAACAATTGAAGATTATATATATTATGCGACAATGTCACATTGTAAAACAATGCAAGCAGCATCAAAAATGTTTGGACAATCAGGTGATATTGAAAAACTTATGGCTGACGAAAATGTTCATGTTGGTGTTGTAAACATGCCAATTCAATTATCTAACGTAGAAGATAAAGATGAATTTAGTAGATATTTAAATGATGTTTTAAATGATGCCGTAAAAGACTTCATGAATCGTAATAATGAACCATTAAATTAAAAAAGCACGTGAGTGCTTTTTTAAATATCTTTTACTTTTTGAGAAAATTCATCAAACCAATCAGAATGATAATTTTCAACATAACCTTGATCAGATAATTGAGTCAATTCACTATCAATAGGTAATTGACCAAGTAATGGAAGTTGATAACGATCAGCCACTTCTTGACTATGACTCTTACCAAACATATAAATTTTCTTATCACAATCAGGACATTTAACATAAGACATATTTTCAACGATACCAATAATATCGACATCCATTTTTTTAGCCATATTAACAGCTTTACTTACAATCATTCCTACAAGTTCTTGAGGACTTGTCACAATGATTATACCATCTAATGGAAGTGATTGAAAAACTGTAAGTGGAACGTCTCCGGTTCCTGGAGGCATATCAACAAACATATAATCAACATCTCCCCACATTACATCAGACCAGAATTGTTTGATCATTCCTGCAAGTACGGGACCACGCCAAATAACTGGTGTGTCATTTGATTCTAATAATAAATTCGTAGACATAATTTTAATTCCTTGACTACTTTCAACAGGTGTGAATTCTTTACCATTAGATAAAACTTGTTTGTTTTCTACGCCAAAAATACGCCCTATAGAAGGTCCTGTAATATCACCATCTAGAATAGCTACTTTATATCCTTCTCTTTGTTTAGCGAGCGCCAATAATGAAGTTACTGAAGACTTTCCAACGCCTCCTTTACCACTTACAACACCAATCACTTTTTTTACATGAGAATGTGCATTCATTGGTGCTAAAAAATCTTTTTTTGAACATGTACTTTTACATGAATTACAATCATGATTACAATTAGCCATACTACTCTCTCCTTTAACCTCTATACATTATAACCTAAAATCAAAAAATAAAAAAACAATATGATTGACTTTATATTAAAAACTCTTAATAATTAAATCTATGGAGGAAATTTATGAAAAATTTAACCACAGGTCATCCTTTAAAACTTATCTTTTTCTTTGCTTTACCTTTAATGTTCGGTAATCTTTTACAACAACTTTATATCATGGTAGATACCATGATCGTAGGACGTTTTGTAGGTGTTGATGCATTAGCTTCTATTGGTGGAGCAGATTGGATCAACTGGGCTATTTTAGGACTTTTAATGGGCTTTACACAAGGATTTTCAATTCGTGTATCTAATTGTTTAGGGGCTAATGATGAAAAAGGAATGGAAAAATCAATTGCGATGTCCTATCTTTCATGTTTTGTAATAGCAATTTTAGTTATCATTTTTTCACAAATCATTATTGAACCTTTATTAAAACTATTAAATACACCAAGTCATACGATTCAAGGATCTATTACCTATTTAAGAATCATGTCTGGTGGAGCTTTAATTGTGATCTTTTATAACTGTTTTTCAAGTATTTTAAGAGCTATAGGAGATAGTCGTACACCGCTTATTGCAATGGTCATTGCTGCTTGTTTAAACGTTATACTCGATTTATTATTTGTTTGTATCTTTCATCAAGGAATTGCTGGTGCAGCAATAGCAACATTGATTTCACAATTATTTGCAGCTACTTTTTGTTATTTTAAATTAAGAAAAGAATTACCCTTTAAAATCAAAAAAGAAAGTTTTCAAATAGATCAAAAACTGATTTATCAACTCATTAAATTAGGTTTACCATTAGCTTTTCAAAACTTGATTATTGCTTTTGGTGGAATTGTTTTACAATCTGTAGTTAATGGCTTTGGTTTCTTATTTATTGCTGGTTATACAGCAACAAATAAACTCTATGGAATATTAGAAGTTGTTGCTATATCCTTTGGTTATGCAATTACAACCTTTGTTTCACAAAACTATGGAGCTAAAAAATATCAAAGAATGAAATCCGGTGTTTTTCAAGCAAATATTTTATCTGTTTTTATTTCCATTGTTATTATGATTGTTATTTTATTCTTTGGTAAAAAAGTATTATTACTTTTTATATCTACGACACCAAAACAAACACAAATTGTTTTAAAATATGCTTATGATTATTTATTTACAATGGCTGTTTGTTTACCAGTTTTATATATGTTATATTCTTATAGAAGTGCTCTTCAAGGAATGGAAAATACGATTATTCCAATGGTATCAGGAATTGTTGAGTTAATTATGAGAGTATCAGCAGCACTTATTTTACCGCATTATATGGGTGTTTATGGAATATATTTAGCAGAGGTTCTTGCTTGGATTGCTGCTGCAATCATGCTTTATATTTTTTATCATAAAGATTTACATCAATTAGATAAAGGAGTTATGTAATATGGGTTGGCTTATTTTTATGTGGTTTGTCATTTTAATTGTAATGCTTATTCTTTATTTTATCATGATTGCATTTAAGGTAAGTAAGTTATATCATGATATAGAAAAAAGACAAAATGATGATTTTGAAAATATATCAAAATTTAAAGAAAGGATGATGAAATAATGTTAGGAACATTATATGTTGTTATATCAAGCTCAAAAGAAGAAGATTATCAAAAAGTAAAAGAGGAATTATTAGAAATCTATCCTGATTTTTCAGTATCTCCTTACAAAGAATCACAAATGGAAAAAGATGCTGTAGAATTCTTTGCGACTTGTCAAATAACAAAAGAAAAAGCACAAGAAGTTTTAGATCAATTAAATAATGATTGGGATGGAGAAGTAGATGATTGTATTGCGTATGGATTTAATACAAAAATGTTTGATTCGCTTGTCTATCATTTAAATTTCCAATTATATGATTAAAATGGATGCCGAAGCATCCATTTTTAACTTGTATAAATACCAGTAACAGTAAGAGTACTTGTTCCTACAGGAATAACAAGATTATCAATTCTAAGTGTTGTAAATTGCACATAAGTTCCTGGATCATAAATAATTGGGTCAGGAGAGCAATGTCATTAAGTTAAGGTGGCATTGTACAAAAGACAGTTCTATTTATGTTA
>UQVG01000271.1 GCA_900544435.1 uncultured Erysipelotrichaceae bacterium
TATAAAGATCATTATAGTCATCACCAAAGACAACTACATCTTGAATAGGTGCTTGGAGTATTTCCATCATTTTGAAAATACCGCCTTTTTTATTATCTGGTTGAAACATTAAGTATTCTTTTTCAAAACGTAATGAACCTAATTGATCTTTGTTTTGAAAAGAAGCTTCTTCTTTTTCATCTAAAGCAAGATAGATTTTATAAAAGTTTTCTACTTGTGTATAATCAAAATCTTGATCTAAGATATAAGTTGTTGGTTCTTTACGATAGCCTACTTGTTGAATAAATAAATCATTTTCACCATAGACTTCTTGACTATCATTGATAGCTACTAAATAACCAATCCCTTTTTCTTTAGCTTCTTGAATGATTTTTAAAGCTCCTTGTTTATCTAAGGGGATATTTTCTTTTAAAATACCATCTAGTACAATTCCATTACCCCCATTACATACCATATTTTCAAAATTAAATTCTTTTCTTGTCTTTTCTGCTTTATAATGGGCTCTTCCTGTATTCAAACAAACAAAATGACCTGCTTGTTTAAGCTTTTCTAAAGCAACTTTCGCACTTGGGACAATTTGATGTGTTTTTAAATCAGTTAGTGTTCCATCAATATCAAAGAAAAAATATTTTTTCATACTATTTTAAATCCTTTACTCCTGTTTCTAACATTTCCATTTGTAGAATTGTTTGCCATGGTTGGATGACTTGTTCCTTACCATTTACAATACTATCATAGATACCATCATACACACGGGCATAGTCGCCGTCAACTGTTGGAACTTTTTCTTCATGATAAATGCCTTCATCATCATAATAAGTAAGAGTTCCATAATGTTCAGGTAAATCTTTTCCAAAATCACTATTTGTTGGCATATGAAAAAGTTTTAAATGTTCTTCTTGTCGATCTTTACTATATTTTTCAAACATTCCCTTTTTACCATAAACGATAAAAGAAGGTCTTGATTTTACTCTAAAGTAACTTGATTTAACGGATACTTTTAATGTTCCATAATAAAGATCTAAATCAAAATAATCATTCATACGACCTGTTCCTAAAAGTTGTCTTACATCATAATGAATATCATCAGGTTTTCCAAAGTAAGAAATGACTTGATCTAAAGTATGACAACCATGTCCATATAAATAAGACATTGCTGGATCAAAATGATCGACACTTTCAGGTATTTCAGGACGATAGTAATCAAAATGCATTTCTAATTCTAATAAATCTCCTAATTTCCCTGATTCAATCACTTTTTGGACAGTTAAAAAATCACTATCATATCTTCTATTTTGATAAGCTGAACAATAAAGTCCTTTTGATTTTGCAAGTGCAAAGATTTCTTTAGCTTGTTCACTATTTTCCATAAAAGGCTTTTCACATAAACAATGTTTATTATGTTCAAGTGCTTTTTTAGTATATTCATAATGATAATGATGTCCTGTACATACAACCACCATATCAATTTCATCATCTAAGAAAATATCATCTTGATTTTCAGTATAGTTGACTCCTTCAATTTTATCCCAAACATCATGATGAATACGTGGATTATAAATCGTTTTAACGATGAATTTATCCGGTCTTTGCATGACAAAAGGTAAATGATAGCGATTGGTACTTTTTCCATTTCCAATATATCCTAAAACAATTTTATTATTTATCATTATCAAACACGATCCCTTCTTGCATTCTTCCTTCTTCCATTAATTTAGAAATCAATAAAGAAAGATCTAACATTTCTTTTTGTTTTTTAACATCTTTTTCTTTCATTATTCTCATAAATTCTTTAAATTCATAAATTAAACGATGTTTCTTTTCAAAAGATTTTACTTCACTTGTCCCATCATTATAACAGATCTCATATTCAGTCATTTGACTTAACGGACATTTAACAACGATGGCTCCTAAGTTTCCTTGAATCGTATTCATTAAAGGCGCTTTACAATCTTTAGCCCCAATACATAACGCTTTAAAATGTTCAAAATCAAAAATCATCATCCCACTTGTATCAATATTTCTATCAATATTTGCCATATATTTATGATAAACAGGTTTCCCAAATAAATCGATCAAAGCATGAATATTATAAACATTTAAATCCATTAAAGCTCCACCTGCTTTATGAAAGTCAAAGGCTGGTAAAATGTTTCCTTCTTTAAAAGCATTATATCTTGATGAATATTGCGAATAGTTAAATGAAACAATTTTAATATCTCCTAATTTCTTTAAATCTTCTTTTAATGAAAGAAAAGCAGGTGTGTAATGTAAATTCATAGCTTCAAAAATCATGAGATTCTTTTTATTGGCGGTTTCAATTAAATCTTCTAATTCTTTACTATTCGCTGTAATTGGTTTTTCAATAATAACATTTTTATCATTTTCTAAAGCCTTTTTTTGAAAATTCATAATGTAGATGATTAGGTAAAGCACAATAAATTGTATCAACATCACTTTGAAGTAATTCATCATAATCTGTATAAACTTTATCTAAATGATATTTTTCCATAAGTTCTAATGCTTGTGATTTTGATTTTTTTGTTGAAAAAAGATAAGTCTTTTCAACACCTAGTTCGTGATACATGGTAAGAACATCTTTAACAATCATTCCTGTTCCTAAAATTCCTAGTTTCATTATTTTGCTTCCTCTCTTATTCTTTCAATTGTTTCTTGTAATTTTTTTGAATCTTGTAATGTATGTGTTGATTGATTATGATCAATCAACGCTTGTATTTCTAAAGTCATATCGTCTCCTTCAATTGGATATGTTTTTTGCATAACTTCATTTTCTAAATGAATTGTATATTCAACCACACGGTTAAACATTGGAACATAGATTTCTCCCTTATCCCCTTTAATTAAAGCATAACGTTCTTTATTATAATTAATTGAACCTTCTACTTTTCCTTGAACTTCATTTTTAAAATTTAAAGTTGCTTTAAAATTCATTTCAATCTCATTTTCTTTTTCAATGTGAGATTCCACACTTTCAACTGGTGCATCCACTAAAGCAAGGACAAAACCAACGACATAACTTCCTACATCATTTAAAGCACCCCCTTGTTTTGGATCAAACAAGTAAGAATCTTTTTTATCTGTCCCATCAAAACAAAAGTTTGCTTCAATTGATTTTAATTTTCCGATCAGTTTTAAATCTTCTTTTAAATGATTAAAACCATTATTAAACTTTGTTTTAAAAGCTTCTAAACAATAGCCTTGATATTCTTTAACATATTGGTTAATTTCATCAATATCTTCACTTTTTAAGACAAGTGGTTTTTCACATAAAACCGCTTTATGATGTTTAATGGCT
>UQVG01000272.1 GCA_900544435.1 uncultured Erysipelotrichaceae bacterium
ACTTGTCCATTCATCTCTAAACATACTTAAATCATTTTTTTCATCACCAAAAACAACGACATCTTTATAATCACCTTTAAAATGATCAACCATCATTTTAATACCAACCGATTTATCTCCTGGTTCTACAAATAAATATTCTTTATGGAAACGACACCAAGGTAATTCTTTTAGTGCTTCTAATTTTTGTTCCTCAGGTGCAAAACAAGCTACATAGACTTTAAAAATTTGATCATAATTTCTTGGATCAAGCCCATCTACAACTTCAGTATCCATATAGACATCATGTGTAAAATCATAAAAGCGAGAATCTGGGGCCAATCTTCTTGTTTTATTATCTGGTGAAATAGCCCAAATAAATCCTTTTTCTTTACATTCATCTATAAGATTTAAACATTTTTGATAATCTAAAGGTTTAATGGTAATAAGTTCATTGTTAATTGTAATTCCATTACCACCATCACTCACCATATTTTCAAAACCTAGACTTCTCATATGATCAACTGCCATTGCATAACTTCTTCCTGTCGCAATAGCCACAAAATGTCCTTGTTCTTTTAACATGCGAATTGCTTTTTTTGTCGATTCAGGAATGTATTGTCTTCCTGGTGTTCCTACTGCTAATGTTCCATCAATGTCAAAAAAGAAAAATTTTCTGTTCATAACTAACTCCTTATAAATACTTATCTAATTCTGTTTCTACTGTTTTATTGATTTTCACCTTTGGATGATCAATTAATTTACCTCGTGTAAATACTTTTTCAACATGTCTTAAAGCTTTTAAATCATCTAAAGGATTTTCACTTACAACAATCATATCTGCATCCTTACCAACATCTATGCTTCCTGTCATATTTTCAAGACCAGCGTATTTAGAAGCAAGTAAAGTTGCTGTATATAAAGCAAAACGATTAGAAACACCAATATATTTGTGGAAATAATAAAGTTCTCGCCAGAAGTCATATTGACTCACCCATGGACATCCTACGTCATTTCCTAAAACAACAGGTATATCATTTTCTAATGCTTGCTTTGCACAATCAATAATACCATTGAAAACTAATTCACCGTTGTATTTTTCTATTTCTGAAACATTTGAAATACTTGGATCAAACAACGCAAACGGAAGCGCTGGTGAAATCGTCGTACACAAAAAAGCATTCTTTTCTTTAAATAAAGCAATCATTTCATCATCTAATTTTGCTCCATGTTCAATCGAATCAACACCATTTTCTAAAGCCACGCGTACCCCTTCAGATGATTCAACATGAGCAGCTACTTTATAACCAAGTTGATGTGCTCTGTCACAAACAGCTTTTACCATTTCAGGAGGCATTTTTAATTCGCCAGGTACTCCTTTTTCTTTTGCATCCAAAACCCCACCAGTAATCATAAGTTTAATCAAATCAACATTTTGACTTTTTGCTTTATCCACTAAAGCTAGAGCTTCCTCATTATTATGGGCAACAATTGCAACTGATCCTGCCATATGACCATGAGGAACAGAAATCCCTTCATTGCTGGCAACAATTCTTGGACCAATAACTTTTCCCTTTAAAATTTCATCTCTTAATTTAGAATCATAATGAGCAATTCCTCCAACTGTACGAATCGTTGTTACCCCACTCATTAATTCAATCTTAGCAAAATTAGAAACCACTTTATACGTAATTTTTCGTGATAATGGATTAGACATCAACATTTTGACTGTCTTTTCATTATCTTTTTGTTTCTTTTGAGGTTTACCATTTCCTGCAAGATGAACATGCATATTGATGAGTCCTGGTAAAATATATTTTCCTTGTAAATCAATAATTTGATAAGATTTATCTAAATTACGATAAGGTTCAATAGCCACAATTTTTTCATTTTCAATAAAAATTGCTTTTCCTGTTTCCACTTCCATATCCTGATGACCATTTAAAATTTTTCCATTAATTAATGCATACTTCATAACCATTCCTTCTTTCCTATATATTTATTATAAAAGAATACATAAAAAAAATCACTCCTAAGAGTGATTAATTATTAAGGTCTTAAACCAAGTCCACCTTCTAATGTAAGTGTTTCTCCTGTCATATATTTAAAATCAGGATTAGCAAGTTGTACACAAACACGTCCAATTTCTAATTCATTATTTCCAAAGTGTCCCATTGGTGGTGTTTTAACGTTTGCTTTGAAAGCTTCTGGATAAGCTTTTTCAAATTGTTCTAATTGTGCTGTCCAAGCTAAAGGACATACAACATTGACATTGATTCCATCTTTTGCCCATTCATTAGCAGCTACACGTGTTAAGCCACGGATTCCTTCTTTGGCTGCAGCATATGAACATTGTCCATAGTTTCCAAATAATCCTGCTCCTGAAGCAAAGTTAACAACTGATCCTTTTGTTTCTTTTAAATATGGATAGCATGCTTTCATATAATAGAAGGCTGCATATAATCCTGAATACATTGCTAGATCAAATTGTTCTGTTGTATGATCAGCTAATGTTACACCTGATGCTGATGCTTGAGCATTATTGATCAAAACATCGATTCTTCCATAAGTATCCATTGCTTGTTTAACAACATTGTTGACTACAGCTTCATTATCAGCTCCTGCATTGACATCTGCTTGAACTGTTAAAACTTTGATACCATATAATCTTTCTAATTCTTCTTTAGCAGCTTCTAATTTTTTAACATTACGTCCTGTAATGACAAGGTTTGCTCCTTCTTTAGCATAAGCTGTCGCAATTCCATAACCAATAGAACCACAGCTTCCATCTTCTAAGACAGCACGTCCTGCTCCTGTAATAATTGCTGTTTTACCTGTTAAAAATCCCATTTATATTTCCTCCTTAAATACAATTTTTAAGCGTTAATGTAATTATAGCACTATCAAACTAAAAAATCTATAGCTTGTGATATTTTTAACAAACTATAGATGTATTAAAATCATATAAACAACTGTTGATAAAATAATACTTAAAAAAGTATTCTTTTTCCATTTATATGTAAAAACGACTGTTATACACGCTAAAAGATAAGGTAAAAACATGACCATAAATTGTGTTTTTAAATCTTTTAAACAATAAACAATAAGAACTGCCATAATAGTCATTGGTAAATTTTTTTCTAGTTTTTCTAACCATTTAGGAAGTTCTTTTTCTTTAAATAAAAGAAAAGGGAAAGCTCTTAATAAAAAAGTAATCAAAGCAGAAAGAATAATTGCTGAAAGTACATAACTATTCATAAGATGTTCCTCCTTGTTTAACAGGTAGTGTCAAAAATCTATATTAAATAGCGTAAATACACTACCCTCAATTTATC
>UQVG01000273.1 GCA_900544435.1 uncultured Erysipelotrichaceae bacterium
TGTTTAAAACTTTTAAATAAAAAAAGAAAGGGGCTTTTAGATGAAGTTCATCTAAAAGAAAAACAATTATCAAGAATTGATTATTTAAGATATGAGATGAATAGGGGGAAAAATAAATGAAAAAGATTTGTACGTTAATGTTAGTCTTATTTTTAATTTTTACTTGTAGTGCTTGCAGTAGTAAAAAAGCAACCGCTAAAAAAGAAAACAAAACACAAACAGATTTAAAAGAAGCTACTTCAAAATCATTAGTTGTTTATTTTTCTTGGTCTGGGAATACTCAAAATGTTGCAAAAGAAATACAAAAACAAACAAATTCAGATATTTTTGAAATTGTTCCAGAAGTAGCTTATAGTGATGATTATGATACAGTTGTCGATGATGCTAAAAAGGAACAACAAGAAAATGCAAGACCAAAAATCAAAAACAAAATTGAAAATATTGATGATTATGAAACCATTTACGTAGGTTATCCAAACTGGTGGGGAGATATGCCTATGATTCTTTATACATTTTTTGATGATTATGATTTATCTAACAAAACAATTGCACCATTTTGTACAAGTGGTGGAAGTGGGTTGTCAGATACTGAAAAAACAATCCAAGCTCTTGAACCAAGTGCTACTCTAACAAAAGGATTGCATGTTTCTGGATCAGCATCAGAAGATGCTTCAAATGATGTTAAAGAATGGTTAAATGAAATTAAATAAAAGGAGAGATGTAAGATGGATTTATACGCAACAGATAAAGAATACAAAGAAAGATTAGATTATTTTTTAGAAGAAGTTAAAAATGATGAAGGAAATAAATTAGATGAACCAACTCGTTATTTAGCTATTTTATCAGTTTTAATGGGGAATCAAGGAATTTGTGCTTATGAAGAAGTTCTTGAAAAAGCAATAGATGTTTTATCACCTGTTCAAGTAAAAGAAATGGTGTATCAAGCAACAGATTATTTAGGATATGGAAGAATGCTTGAATTCTTAAAAGTTACAAATGAAGTATTTAATAAAAAAGGAATTGAACTTCCTTTACAGTCACAAACAACAACAACTATTGAAAATAGATTAGAAAAAGGAATCCAAGCACAAGTAGATATCTTTGGGGAACATATGAATGAAGCTTGGAAAAAAGCAACAGTCAATAAATGGTTAGCTGCTAACTGTTTTGGTGATTATTACACAAGAACAGGTTTAGATTTAAAACAAAGAGAAATGATTACTTTCTGTTTCTTATATGGACAAGGTGGATGTGAACCACAAGTTATGGCACATATTCAAGGAAACTTGAACTTAGGAAATGATAAAGCATTCCTTACAAATGTTGTTTTACAATGTGTTCCATATATGGGATATCCTCGTAGTTTAAATGCACTTGCTTGTATTAATAAAGTAGAAGACTAAAAAATAAAAATTGAATAGTTGTGGTATTGCTTAGCAATACCATCTTTTATATATAAGGAGGGAAAACGATGAAAATTGTTGTATTACAAGGAAGTCCAAATAGTAGGGGATCAACGAATATCCTTGTTGAAAACTTTATCAAAGGGGCTAGTGTTAAAGGACATGAAGTCATACGCTTTGATGTTTCAAAAATGTCTATTTTGCCTTGTCTTGGCTGTGTTGCTTGTGGTTATGAAGGACCCTGTGTACAAAAAGATGATAATGAAATTATCAAAAAAGCACTTCTTTCATCAGATATGCTTGTTCTAGCAACACCACTTTATTATTATGGTATGTCTGCACAATTAAAGACTGTCATTGATCGTTTTTGTTCATATAATTATTCACTTACTGGAAAACATTTGAAATCCGCTTTATTAACAGTTGCTTGGAATCAAGATGATTGGACTTTTGAGGCTTTAGTAAGCTATTATAAAACCTTAGTAAGATATTTAGAGTTAGAAGATCAAGGTATGGTTTTAGGTTATGGTTGTGGAAATGTTTCTATGACAAAACATAGTAAATATCCTCAAGAAGCTTATCAATTGGGATATTCATTATAGGTAAAAAAGATGGCAAATAAACAAAAAATAAAAATAGTTATTGATTTATTTATGATGATTACCTTGTTGTTATTGATGCTTTTTCAAATAACAGGACAACAAGTCCATGAATATTTAGGAATGATGATATTGTTTTTATTTTTAGGACATAATTTCTTAAATAGAAAATGGTATCGTCATTTATTTAAAGGAAAGTATAAGTTTTATCGTCTTGTTCAGACAATTTTAAATATAAGTATTTTAATGATGATGATAGGTCTTGGTTATAGTGGGATGGTAATGGCTCAATATATTCCATTTTCTATAAGTGGATCGATATCGCTTGCAAGAAGAATTCATCTAGCATGTTCTTATTGGGGTTTTGTTTTAATGAGTATTCATCTTGGAATGCATCTAAAACAAATAGTTAATATGTATAAAAAATATATTTGTTTAGAGAATAATGTTTTGAAATTAGTGATGGTTATTATTAGTTTTTATGGAATCTATTGTTTTATTCAAAATAATATTGTTTCTTATATGTTTTTAATCAATGAATTTGTCTTTTTTGATTTTGAAAAGAATATCTTGATTGTTTTATTAGAATATTTATCCATGATGGGACTATGGGTAAATATAGGTTATCTTATAACACGAATAACTTTAAAAGTGAGGGATTAATATGTACTTGTTTCAAAGAATTGAAGAAATGACAATTGAATATCAAGATGCAAGAAGTGTTATTGCAGAGTTTCTACTCAATGAAAAGTCACATTTATATCAATATACAATGGATGAAATTGCTCATTTAACGTATACATCTAAACCAACTTTAGTAAGATTTGCGAAAGGATTAGGTTTTCATGGTTGGAAAGATTTTATGCGTTCTTTAATTGAAGAAGTTAAATATTTAGAAAGTCATGAAACAACAATTGATGTAAATTTTCCTTTTCATGAAAATGATAGCTATAAAGAAGTTATTGATCATGTTTCTCGTTTACAAATAGAAAGTATTATGGATACAACACACTTAATAAAAGAGAAAATGTTAGAATTAGCAGTTATACGTTTAGAAAAGGCTAGAAATATTGTGATTTTTGGAATGAAACCTAATTCATATTTTGCTGAAGGGTTACGTTGGAAGTTTTTAAGTATTGGTGTTTCTATGCAAATCGCTCCTTATGGAGAATTTGGGATGGTTGCTAGAACACTGACAAAAGATGATTGTGCAATCATTATTTCTTATTCAGGAAATAATAAAGATAAAGATCCAATGGCTCAAATAGAAATGTTGAAAAAACAAAAAGTCCCCATGATTGCTATGA
>UQVG01000274.1 GCA_900544435.1 uncultured Erysipelotrichaceae bacterium
CATGTGTTGCCCCTTCACCTATCATCATTCCAGCAACATAACGTGCAGGAATATGTAAGTATCTTAATGCACTAATAAGAATATGAGCATAATCTTGACAGACTCCATTTTTTAATTGAAAAGCATTTGCTGCAGTTGTTGTATTGTTGGTTGAACCAGGAACATAGTGCATATGTTCATAAATTTTATGCATCAAATTCCATGCTGTTTTTTCATCAGTATCTAATTTATTGTTTTTTGCAAATTCTTTTATTTCTGCACTTGGCTTTGTAAGTTGAGTAAAGTATTTATAAATTGGATAACATGTATGGGAATTATTTAATGGAATATTACTTGTTATCATTTTACCATTTACATGAAATTCAAAAATAGGATGAGGTTCTATACAGCTTCCTACATAGGTAGGATTTCCAAAACCATCATTGATGCGTGTTACTTTTGTTGATGGTGTGATTTCATAATGAATATCTAGGACTTTTTGGTGAGTTCCATCACGAGGAATACAGCGTAATTGAAACTGATGTTGATCAACTTCGTTATCAAATTCTATTTTATAATGATATTCAAATTCTAAAGTTTTCATTTAGTATACAAATGCGTAATTAATCGAATAAATAAATTCTATTAGATTAGAATCATCAATTGATTCTAAATTTAATTGATTTAAAAGAATTGTTTCATTATAAAGTTTATTCGATACATCTAAAAGCTTATTTTTAAGGGTATCAACCAGCTTTTGAGAATAATGAAGTCTTAAATATAAATCGATTCGTTCTACATATTCACCAAGTTTAATAATATCTAGTGCTGTTTCATCATCTATAAATTCATACATACTTCCTCTAAAAGCAAGTAAATCATCAATTACATTTTGTAACAATAAAACAGGTGCATCTGATTCACTCATCTCTTCAAATAAATTCACGCCCATTTGAATATAAGATAAAACCTTTGAAGAAATCTCATCTCTTAAAACAATAGCATTATCATAAGCTCGTTTTAAATTACTAGCAATACTGTCAGGATTATCAATATCATAAAGATAAGACATCAAAAAATGTGCATCATTTAAATAAATATTAGGAATTTCTAATTGATGACAATAATCAATATAAAGTGTAGGCTCCTTATCAAGCATACAATCAAAAATATGCATATAATGAAGCGTTGTTGTATAAACTCTTTCAATATAACGTCCTAGCCAAAAAAGATTATTGGCTTTTTCTATTGTGATAGCACCCATGTGTCTTTAAATCCTCCTCCCTGAGATGAATTAACAACAAAAGAATCAGGCTCTCTTGAAAAACGTGTCAATCCTGAACACCATACTTTAGTTGTTTTCCCACTTAAGACAAAAGCACGTAAATCAGCTTTTCGTTTAACTGTTTGATTTTGATCATGAATATCCAAATCAATAAAATCAATAATTTCTTGTCCAATCCATCTTCTTGGCTCTTTTTTTATAAGTTCAATTAGTTCATTTAATTTATTTTCATCTAAATCTTTACCAAAAACAACACCATATCCTCCAGCTTCAGCAACATCTTTAATAACTAAAGATTTAATATTTTTTAAAATATAATCCCTGTCTTCTTTAAAATAAGGTAGATATGTCGGAGCATTTTTTAAAATAGGCTTTTCTTTCAAATAATATTCAATCATTTTTGGTACAAAGTAATAAATTCCTTTATCATCAGCGACGCCATTACCTGGAGCATTCATAATAGCGACATTTCCTGCTCGATAAACAGACATCAAATTAGGCACACCAATTAAAGATTCTGGTAAAAAGGTCATAGGATCCAAATATTCATCCGATATTCTTCGATATAAACAACCCACTTTAACTTTTTTACCAACTGAATTTTTATAATAAAGATAGTTATTATCAACAATAAGTTCATTATAAGTAGCCAAAATAGCACCTGTTTTTTCAGCTAAATAACTATGTTCAAAATAAGCAGAATTAAATCTTCCAGGTGTTAGAATGCAATTAATACCCCCACAGTTAACATAATCCATTGTTTCTTTTAATAAAGTACCATAATTTCTATTATCTAGTACATGATGATGAATATATGTCATAGGAGATGCTCTACGTGTGAGTTCTCTAGCAATCATAGGATAACTTGCACCAGAGGGAATGCGTAAGTTATCTTCAAGAATATACCATTCCTTATTTTTTCCTTGAACAAGATCTATTCCTGAAATGTGACTAAAAATGCCTTTGGGTGGTATAATTTTATGACATTCAGGAAGATAACCTTTCGCAATAAAAATGAATTCTTCTGGGATAATACCATCATGGATAATCTTATATTCTCCACTATAAATATCTTTTAAAAAAGCATTTAAAGCATCAACTCTTTGAATTAATCCTTTTTCTAAATAAGTGAATTCATCTTTAGAAATAATACGTGGAATAGTATCAAATGGGAAAAATTGTTCTTTGAATTGATTATCTTTATAAATACCAAATTTCACACCATAACGTTTCAATAAATCATTGATATTTTTTTCATATTTAATGAGCGATTTCATAGAAGCACCTCCTGTATATGAGAATAAATTATCACAATAATAAATAAAAGTCAACAAAAAAAGAACAGCTCCTGTTCTTTTAGTTTAATAACGATGTATCAATAATTTGATAATTTGCACGGTGAATATAAAGAGCTTTACCATCAATCATTAATTTTGTCATTTTAGGTAATTTTTTAGGAACAGTCCAATAAACTTCATCTCCTGAATAAGCCGTAATTGGTTGACCTAATTGAGATTTGATGACAACAACTCTTGATTTACCAAATTTATTTTTATACTTATTAATAATATTAGCGATATATGTATTATTTGAAAGCTTTCCATTATCATTACTTTCAATATCTTCTTGTGTAAAATCAACATTGGGTTTTAATCCTTTTTGAGTAAAGATACAAGTATCCCCACAAGATTCAATTTCTTGACCATCAATAGTAATGGTAATAACAGAAGATAATTCATAACCCGTAATAATACTTCCATCACTATCATAAGAAGTTGTTTCTACTGGATTTCCTTGAATATTGATTTTATCTCCTGTAGTTGTCATCACTCTTTTTCCATAGTTATCAAAGGTATCAATGGTATAACCGTTTCCTACAAGATTGCCTTTAATATCATTGATTTTGGATTCAAACATCGCACACCCTGTTAAATTCAATGCCATGACACCAACAATCAATAGACTTATTATTTTCTTTTTCATTTTTTCACCGGTTTAGGTTAGTGCAGCACAAATGTTGCTGT
>UQVG01000275.1 GCA_900544435.1 uncultured Erysipelotrichaceae bacterium
ATTTAAATAGAATAAAAGATATTGTTTATGAATTAGAAAAACAAATTATTCCTTTAAAAAAGCAAAAAGAAAAAGCAGAAACGTTTTTAAAATTACAAGAACAGTTAACTTCTATTGAAGTTAATGTGCTTGTACATGAAATTTCTGAGTTAAATACACAGTTAGAAGCATTATCTTTACAACTTAAAAATCTTAATGAAAACCATTCATCAATTGATGCTGAAATTTTATTAAAAGAAAGTGCTAATGATGAAATAAAGAAGAAAATGTTTGCTTTAGATAATGAAATTAATGCTTTACAAAGTCAATTGCTTGAAGCTATGTCAGAAGTTTCAAGACTAGAAACAAGTAAAATAGAAGTTGATCAAAAAAGAAAACATGCTTTAGAATCTGAAAATAGTAATGATATTAAAGAAAAATTAGATAATTTGAAAGCTATTTTGTCTGATTTGATTGAAGAATATAATGATCGTGTTGAAAGATTAAAATCAACTGAAGAAACGCTTGAAAACTTGACACAAAAGCAAAAAAAACTTTCTCTAGATATAGAAAATAAACATCAACATATCAATCAATTAAATCAAGAAATTACTAAAAATAAAAATAGACAGGAAATACTTGTAGATTTAGTTGAAAATAAATCTAATTATCAAAGTGGTGTTAAAGCGGTGATGGAACTTTCACATGATAATCCAGATATTATTGGAATTTTTGGTGATTTATTGGAAAATGATCCGCAATACGATTTAGCGGTTTCAGTAGCTTTAGGAAGTGCTTTGCAATTCATTGTAACAAAAGATAATTTGCAAGCAAGATTAGCTATTAAGTTTTTAAAAGATAATAAAGCAGGACGAGCAACTTTCTTGCCTTTAGCTGATATGGAGCCACGTTCTTTAAGAGAAGAACATGAAATCTTATGTCCAACATTAGATGGATATTTAGGAGTTTTAAGTGATTTTGTTTCAAGCTCTAAAAAAATTGATAATATTATTTTAAATCAGTTGGGAAATATTATTTTGGCAGATAATATAGATCATGCATCAGAAATTTCTAAAGCAACATATGCAAGATATAAAGTTGTCACTTTAGATGGAAACATTGTGAATGTTGGGGGTTCGCTTACAGGGGGAACTGTCAATCGTCAACAATCAACTATTCTTCAAAAAAGAGAATTAGAAAATGTCAAGGGAAAACTCAATCAATTAGAAAAAACTCTTGCACATGAAAAAAATGACTTGTTAAAACTAGAAAATGAAGCAAAAGAATTAGCACATGATCTTTTACAAAAACAAATGTCTTATGCTAAGTTAGAAGTTGTTGTTCAAGGTAAAAAAGAAGAACTCGTAGTTGCTAAAGGAGAGTATGAGAGTCTTTCACATCAAAGTATTGAAATAGATGGATTTAAAAATGGTAAAATTGACAATCAATTAGTTTTACAATTAAACGAAGCAATTAAGCATCGTGATGAATTAACTGAACAAATTAAATCCAAAAGAGAATTGAGAATGACTTATGTCAATGAAAATGATCAATTAGAAACGGCGTTAAAAATACTAAGGAAAGAGCTTAAAGATATTCAAAATCAAATTAATGAAAAAGCTATTTTATCTACTAAACAAGAAGGAACACTTTATAATTATTTAAGTAGATTATCAAGTGAATATTCTATGACATTTGAGTATGCTAGTGAAAATTATCATGATGAAATAGATATTGAGTTTTCAAGAAGTGAGGTTGCAACACTTAGAAATGAAATGACTGCGCTTGGACATGTTAATATAGATGCAATAGAAGAATATAAAGAAGTTTCTTCTCGTTATGAAAATATGAATAATCAACGTCTTGATTTGATTCAAGCACAGGATAAAATGGTGCAGGCGATAGATGAAATGGATCAAATTATGATTGATAAGTTTTCAACAACATTTGAGAAAATTAATAAAGAATTTAATAATGTTTTTAGAGAACTATTTGGTGGTGGAAGAGCACAAATAAAATATACTGATCCAGATAACATTTTAGAAACTGGAATTGATATTGATGTACAACCGCCTGGAAAGGCTGTGTCAAATATTACTTTATTTTCTGGAGGAGAAAAAGCATTAATTGCTATTTCATGTTTGTTTGCAATTTTAAAAGTTAGACCTGTTCCAATGTGTATTTTAGATGAAGTAGAAGCTGCATTAGATATGGCTAATGTAGAAAGATTTGCTAAATTTTTAAGAGAATTTTCTAAGCAAACACAATTTATTGTGGTGACTCATCGAGAAGGAACAATGGAAGAATGTGATTTGTTATATGGGGCAACTATGCAACAAAAAGGTGTTACAAAACTTGTGAGTGTTAAACTTGAAGATGCAATTGATCTTTCTAATGATCATCGTAAAGGAGGTATTTAGATGGGATTTTTTACACAAATAAAAGAAAAACTAGTTGGGAAATCAACTAAACAAAATGAAAAATATGTTGTAGGTTTAGATAAATCATCAGAGACATTCTCGGATCGTATTAATGAACTAGCTGCACGTTTTAGAGAAATCAATGATGAATATTTTGAGGAATTAGAAAATATTTTAATCATGGCTGATGTTGGTGTTTCAATGGTTATGAAAATTGTTTCAGAAATTAAAACAGAAGTAAGACTTAGAAATATAACTGATCCAAGAGAAATTAATGATATTATTGTAGATAAAATGTTTGTTATTTATGCTAATGAAAGTGTTATGTCTACAAAAATCAATTATGCACCAGAAGGTCTAACAGTAATTTTAATGGTAGGAGTCAATGGTGCTGGAAAGACAACAACAATTGGAAAACTTGCACATCGCATTGTTCATGATGAAGGTAAAAAAGTTGTTGTTGCTGCTGGAGATACATTTAGAGCAGGAGCAATTGATCAATTAGCAGTATGGGCAGAAAGAGTTGGTGTAGATATTGTTAAAGGAAAAGAAGGAGGAGATCCTTCAGCTGTTGTTTTTGATGCTTTAAATAAAGCTAAAGAAACAGGGGCGGATGTTTTGATTTGTGATACAGCTGGTCGTTTACAAAATAAAGTCAATTTAATGAACGAATTGGAAAAAATGAATCGTATTATCAAACGTGTTGTTCCTGAAGGTCCACATGAAACACTACTTGTTGTAGATGCAACAACTGGGCAAAATGGAGTTTCACAAGCTATTGAATTTTCTAAAATCACTGATATTACAGGAATTGTACTGTATTTGTCTGTAATTGCGATATTTATTGTTCTGACGATACAGGCAATCCAGAAGAGACG
>UQVG01000276.1 GCA_900544435.1 uncultured Erysipelotrichaceae bacterium
ATTTTTTTTAGATAATACTTTGTATAATTGATCAACAGTTTGACTATAGTCAATTTGCCATCCATAATCTCCACCTGATACTTCTAATACTTCACCAGTATGTGACTTGAATTTTCTTGTTTTACCTACTGTTTTATATTTCAAACAAAACTTTTCAACCCATTGTGACATTTTTTCTTGATCAATAGAAACAGTTGCATCATCATTAATAACCAACCAATTTTTGATATCTTTTGGTGTAACTGTTTCATAATGTTTTTCAGTCATATCATAACGAATCCATCTATATAAATAATTGTTATATTGATTTAATTCTTTAATGATTGCTGAATCATTCTGTGTATACTTTGGTTTTAAATAAATATTTGCTTTATCTAAATCAATATTTGTTTTTAATTGTTTGATAGATTTTTCAACATAGCTATAAAACTTTTCTTGATTTAACTGGTTACCTTGTTTTTCTTTAACAATCTTACCACTTTGAGTTTTCTTATCATATTCAACATGAGCACTTTCTGGTGCAGTAATTGTATATTGATCCCCTGTTATCAAAAAAGATTGAGACAGGTTATTTTTAAATGCTTTTTTATTATATGAAACATCAAAATTAACATCAAAATCTTCGCCTGAAATAATTTTATAAAAAGAAAAAATACCATGTGTTTTTTTAAAACAATTTTCTACTTGCTTTTCATAATTAGCATTTAAATCAATATCGGTACCCCTTAATTCATATTTTGCATTATTTCGACCCTTAATAACAAGTACATGATTCTTTAAATCTGTTTGAACTGCTTCTTTAGCTTGAGATAATGTCATATTTGAAACATCAATTCCACCTATTGTTGTATTTGGATAAAATTTATCACTGTATAAAATGATAACAATAAAAAGAAGCATTATGATTGCTATCACTAAACTTAAACATATTTTAACCTGTTTTGTTATTTTTAAATCTTTGAAATTCATAAAACTCACCTACTCGTTCAATATTTTATAACTTTATTTATGGACTGTCAAAAAAAATATCCATAAGGATATTTTTTAACAATCAGACACATCCATATCTAATCCTAATTCACGTGGTAGAAAACGTGGACAAACATTTTCAGATGATGTAATAACAGAAGCTGCTAATTTTGTTCCAATTTCAACTGCTTCACATAGTTCTTTTCCATATGTAAGCCCAATTGTAAGACCTGCACAAAAGGCATCTCCTGCTCCTGTTGTATCTCTGACAGTCACTTTTTTAGCAGGACAAATTCCTTTATTCCCTAAATGGTCAGCATAAATACTTCCTTTGCTTCCCATCGTAACAACCATTGACTTAATAGCTCCAGCTGAAACTTTTTGATAAATAATTTCGCATAAATCTTTTGCACTTTTTTTACTATAATTTTCTGCAAAGAAAATACCTGCTTCTAATTCATTACATACTAAACAATCGAATTGTTGTAATAAATCTCTTCTTTCAACTGCAAGTGTCATATTAGAAATGACACCAAATACTTTTTTATTATATTTTTTTGAATAATCCAACACTGCTTTAATGATTTCTGGATCAATATCTGCTTCTAAAACAATTGAATCACAATCTTTAAATATTTCATCGCCTTTTTCATTAATCAAATCTAAAATCGGCATTAAATTAGGACGTTGAGAAATAGAGCCTGCTAAATCTCCATCATTAGCAAATACTGCAAGCCAAGTTCCCATACCTTCTGGAATTTTTTGAACATATTCTGTGTTGACTTTATGTCTTTGTAATTTTCTAATAACATCTTCTCCTAAGGCACTATCATCAACAATTGATAAGAATGTTGGTCGAAGTTCAATATTTGCAATATCTTCAACAACATTTCTACTTACTCCACCATGTATATATTTAATGTGCCCTGCATTTCTTCCAGTTGGAATATATGCATCTATTGGAAAACCTTTAATATCCACAAAAACTGCACCGATAACTACAATACCCATAATTAATCTTCTCTCTTTCTTATTCATCCTTTATAATATAACAAAAATTAAAAAACAAGAAAAGATTCTTTCTTGTTTTTATTGATTATTTTCTTTCATAACTTTAACCAATGCATGTGGTTTATAACGCTCATTTAAATATTTCATTTCTATATCTAACAATTTTAATTATATGTTGTATTAAAAAAATTGATTTTTTAGTTTTTCATAAGGAAGTGCCCTTGTATGCATTCCAACTTTTTGGTTACCATCCACCATATATCCTAATTTTTTTAAAACCATCTTACCTAAATAAGCGTATTCCATATTTTCTTCTAAATTTGATGTCTAATAACTTCTTTTAATGTAAATGTTCTACCATCAAATTCATAAATAAAAATACAGCAGTTTCCAAAACCTTTTTGTAATTCTTCCATTGGATCTTGAAAAGCTCTTAAAAAGTTAAAACAAGCTCCACTATGGCTTACTGCTAAAACACTATGATGATCTTCTTTACTCATAATTTCCATTAAGGTTTTAACCATACGATCTCTTGTTGTATTAGAAGATTCTCCTTTATATTGTAGGTAGAAAGTTTCACAATCTTTTGGTGTTAAATGAGAATTTAATCTTTCACTTTCTCCTTCTAATTCACCATAATAATTTTCTTTTAAGCCTTTTGTACGAACATACGGCATATCTGTTATAAGTTCTAATGTGTCACAACATCTTTCACTCGTACTAGAATATGCATGATCAAAAGAAATATGATGTTCTTCAAACCATTGTCTTGCTACTTTAGCTTGTTTAATTCCTAATTCTGTAAGTGGTGAATCACACCAGCCTTGGATCTTATGTTGTAAATTAAATAATGTTTGCCCATGCCTCATTAAATAAAGTGTTTTTTTCATTTAAATTTCCTTCTTTCAAAATTGTTATAAAATAATAAAGCGTTTCATTTATCAATTTTATAAGGATTTTTTGCACACTTACTTCCTTGAAATAATTCATCCATTCCTAAACCTCTCATCTGTGTAATCATCTTAGCCATTTCATCAACCGGGACTTTCATATCTGATAAAATCCACGATAAAGTCATTGCACTTGATGCATTCGCATGATAAATCGTAGCAAATTTTAAAGCATCTGGCATTGGTTTTTCCCATAAAGTTGTTGATGCCATTTTAAATCAAATTCTTCACAATGTTTAGGAATATATTCCTTTAAGCAGTTCTGACCTTCCATTAAACAAGCTTGTTTTAAAAATGTTTGGTAGTGTTTCATATGCTCAAAAGATTCAATAAGAGATTCAT
>UQVG01000277.1 GCA_900544435.1 uncultured Erysipelotrichaceae bacterium
ATTATATATTTTATAGATTATCATTTTTTTTGCAATATAAACTATATAAAATAGTATTTAATACTATATATCTTATAAAAGTCATACTAGGATTTTAAAAAGCTTTATTGTATAATGTCCTTGGTGATAAAATGAAAAATGTAAGTAAGAAAAATTGGATATTATATATTGTTACTTTTTTAGTGATTGTTGTAGGAGATCAATTTACAAAAATATTAGTGTCTTCTTCAATGAAACTAGGACAATCACAAGCGATTATCGATAATTTCTTTTATTATACATATTCGCACAATCAAGGGGCAGCTTGGGGAATGTTATCAGGACATATAAGTTTATTTATTATTGTTTCATTGGCTGCGGCTATCTTTATGTTTTATTTTTTTAATAAGACAACTCAAGCACAAAGGTTAACACGTTATGGAATTGTTTTAACTTTTGCAGGGTTAGTTGGAAACTTAACAGATCGTTTATATTTTGGATATGTGAGAGATTTTATTGATTTTATTATTTTTGGTTATGATTTTCCTATTTTTAATATTGCTGATATGGCGGTAGTGATAGGAGTAGGATTGATTATTTTAGAGATTATATTTGAGGATTATATTAATGGAAAAAAGAAAATTAGAGATTAATGAAGAAAATGTACGTTTAGATAAGTTTATTATGAATTCAATTCCTGATTTATCAAGAACACTTATTCAAGAATATATTAAAGAAGGTCATGTTCTTGTAAATGGAAAAATTGAAAAAGCAAGTTATAAAATTAAAATGAATGATGATATTGAAATCACAATACCTGATAATAAGGATATGGATGTTTTACCAGAAGATATTCCTTTAGATATCGTTTATGAAGATCAAGATGTCATCGTTGTCAATAAACCTTCAGGGATGATTGTTCATCCAAGTGCAGGTATTTATAGTGGCACTTTAGTAAATGCTTTACTTTATCATTGTAAGGATTTATCAGGAATCAATGGTGTTAATCGTCCTGGTATTGTTCATCGTATAGATAAAGAAACAAGTGGTTTATTAATGGTAGCAAAAAATGATAAAGCTCATAAATCATTGAGTGAACAGTTAAAAGAACATAGTGTTACACGTCGTTATGTGGCTTTAGTCCATGGCGTTATTCCACATGTTCATGGTAAAGTCAATGCGCCAATTGGTAGAGATGTCAATGATCGTCAAAAAATGGCAGTCACAAAAAATAATAGTAAAGAAGCAATTACTAATTTTACAGTATTAGAAAGATATGAAAATATGTCTTTAATTGAATGTCGACTTGAAACAGGAAGAACACATCAAATTAGGGTGCATATGTCTTATATTGGTTATCCAGTTTATGGAGATCCTAAGTATGGAAAGAAAAAAGATGATCAAAGTCATGGACAATTCTTACATGCTAAAAAATTGGGATTTATTCATCCTACAACAGGTGAATATTTAGAGTTTGAATGTCCTTTACCTGATTATTTTCAAGCAAAACTTGATGAATTGAAAGGAGAATAAAATGTCTAAAAAGATTATTAGTTGGCAACAATATTTTATGGGAGTTGCAAAACTTTCAGCTTATCGTTCAAAAGATCCTAATACACAAGTAGGAGCGTGTATTGTTTCTCCAGAAAATAAGATCGTAGGAGTAGGATATAATGGACTTCCATGGGGATGCGAAGATGATCAGTTTCCATGGGCAGCAAGAGAAGGGGATTTGTATGATACAAAATATCCATATGTTGTTCATGCAGAATTAAATGCCATCTTAAATAGCATTTCTCATTTACAAGGATGTACCATTTATGTTTCTTTATTTCCATGTCATGAATGTGTTAAAGCAATCATTCAAAGTGGTATTAAAGAAATCATTTACGAAGATGATAAATATAATGGAACAGATAGTGATCGTGCAGCTAAACGCATGTTGGATGCAGCAGGTGTAAAATATACAAAAATTCCTGCATTTGAATTAAATAGTTTGTAAAATAAAAAGGTCTTCTTCGGAAGACCTTAAATTACATCTTTAATACGCTTATAATTAGTCATATTAGTTTTCGTTACTTTAAGTAACATTTTTTTACCATACTTTTTAGCAATACTTACAGCAACATGGTCAACGACTGAGCTTGTATTACCACGAGGTAATTTAATTTTTAAGCTTCTAGACATGTTATTAAAATATTGGTAAAAGGCATATTTTGAAAGAATAGACGAACACATAATTGCAAAATATTGTTCTTCTCCTTTTTGTTCAAAAGACAAATCTTTAACAACGATTACTTCACTTTTTAAATAATTATAATACGTTTTAGGTGAAACAAATTGATTTACGACTTTTTTATCAACTTTCATTGCAACTTTTTGCATTACATTTGTAACGGCTTGATTATAAAGTTTTGCTTTGATATTTGCTAGATTATTACCAGCAGCTGCCATTTGATTGTAGTGAGAATTATCAAGAATCAACAAACTATAAACAAGTCGATCTTTGATCTCTCTAGCAATTTCAATAACTTCTTGAGGTGTCATGAGTTTAGGATCACGAACATTTAGGCACGTCAACCAATCATAATCACGTTCATCGATATAGCATGCAACAACACATAATGGTCCAAAAAAATCACCTGATCCTGTTTCATCACACCCGATATGAGAATAAGGGTAGTATTTTTTTTCTTGGTTTGATGGACCACCATCACTTAAAGGGGCGTAGTTTTCAACATGCATATCTATAATATTCATTGGTTTGTTATTATTTGCTACATTCATGTCATTTCTTTCCTCCTACCATATATACTAATTATAGCATATTTTTCAAATTTTGACACTATATTTTTGTTTTGATACAATAATTGCAAGGAGGTATTTATGGCTTTATTAAATAATCCCTACATAATCGATATAATTATAGGTTTATTCCTTATTATATATACATTGATTGGTTATTTAAAAGGATTCATTATTCGACTTTATGACTTTTTAAGTCTCTTTATGGCGTATTTTCTAACAATTAATTTTTCTTTTCCTTTATCTAAATTGATTACACTTTATCAATTAGAAGGTTTATTAGAACCTATTGGTATAAAGATGAATCAATTGTTAGTTGCTGTTATTTTATTTATTGTTATTTATTTTCTTTTAAAGGGAATAGGTATTTTATTAAAACCAGTTTTAAAGAAAATTGTTTCTTTGTTAAAAATAACAAAATTATTTGATCATTTATTAGGAGTCGTTTTATCAATTATTGAAGGAATTTTCATTGTTTATTTT